>CAMLNE010000125.1 GCA_946481265.1 uncultured Panacagrimonas sp.
CGCGCTGCTCGCGGTGCTCGCGGTGCCCTTGTGGCTGTTCATGCTCCTGCACGGGTGGCGGCCGGCGAGCCTGCCGGTGCCGCTGTATTGGCATCAGCACGAGATGCTGTTCGGATTTCTCAACGCGGCGATCGCGGGGTTCCTGCTGACCGCGGTCTGCGCATGGACCGGAACGCAGCGACTGCACGGTGCGCGGCTGGCCGGGCTCTGGATTGTCTGGGTGGCGGGACGGCTGCTGATCCTTTGCGGGGATGGCCTGCCTTCGGTGCTGGTGCACTCGGTCGACCTGCTGTTCCTTCCCCTGGTCATGCTCGACGCGGGTTGGCGCATCGTCAGCGCGCGCCAGCCGCGCCAGCTGGTGATCCTGCTCGTGCTGGGCGGCCTGTGGTCGATGGAAGTCGGACACCATCTGCAGCCCTACGGTCCCTTCGCGCACGGCGCGCTGATCCTGGCGATGACCTTGATGCTCGTCATCGGCGGCCGCATCACGCCCGCGTTCTCGATCAACTGGCTGCGTGCAAGCGGACGCGATCCCTCCGTCGTGCGTGTCGTCCCGCCGCTGGAGAGGGTGATGCTGGCGTCGATGGTGGCCGTGCTGGCCGCCGTGCTGCTCGGCCTGCCTGCAATGGTGCTCGCCGCCGCCAGCGGATTCGCCATGCTGGTCACGGCGGTGCGCCTGCTGCTGTGGAGCGGCTGGCAGGTGCGCCAGGAACCGCTGCTGTGGATTCTGCACCTGGCACTGGCCTGGATCCCGCTGGCCCTCGGTTTGCTCGCCGTCGCCGCCCTGGGCGGGATTCCGGCGACCGCCTGGGTTCACGCGGCCGGTACCGGCGCGATGGCGACGCTGATCCTGGGCGTGATGAGCCGCGTCGTGCTGGGCCACACGGGCCGTCCGATGGTTCTCCCGCGGGGGATGACCCTGGCCTTCGTGCTGGTGCTTTCGGCCGGCCTCGTGCGCGTGCTCGCGGCGCTCGGCCACGTGCCCTGGCGGGTGGGGCTGCTGCTCAGCGGCACGCTGTGGACCGTGGCCTTCGCCCTCTTCCTGTGGCGCTACCTGCCGTTCCTGCTCGCGCCGCGCGCGGACGGAAAGCCGGACTAGGGTCGTGATGGCCGAGTACTACATGGAGCTGCGCGCCCTGCACATCGGCTGCGCGGCGCTGAGCTTTTCCCTGTTCGTGCTGCGCGGGGCCTGGATGATGGGCTGGCCGCAGCTGCTGGAGCGTCGCTGGGTGCGGGTCCTGCCGCACCTGATCGATACGGTGCTGCTCGGCAGCGCGATTGCGCTCACCCTGGTGATCCACCAGTTCCCGCTCGTCCATCACTGGTTGACCGCCAAGGTCGTCGCGCTGCTGGCCTACATCGTCCTGGGCATGATCGCGCTCCGCCGCGGCCGGACGCGCTCGATCCGGATCCTGGCGTTCTTCGCCGCGGTGGCGGTCTTCCTGTACATCGCGGGCGTGGCCAGGGCGCACCATCCCTGGCCCCTGTAGTTCACTGCAGTCCGCCGAAGCGTTTCTGCACGGTGTCGCGCAGCGGCGAGCTGCCGACCCGCGCGTCCTGCAGTTCCGCGGTGGAACGCAGGTGATCGCGCGCCATGCGATAGGTCTGCTGGTAGAGGTCGCGGCAAAGCTGGTAGGCCTGATATCCGACCCAGTTGCGCGGCAGCATCGAGACCGGCAGGTGCGGGTCGTGGAGGATGGCGCGGCGGAACGAATGGATCAGCAGCGTCTGCACGACGAAGGCCTGTTGCGGTGACATCTGCGCAGGCTTGAGCCGCGACGCCAGGGGCTGGAAGCGCGCGATGAACTGGCGATAGCGATCGGCAATCGCATCGAAGTCCCAGCAGCGTTCGACCAGGGCGCTGGCGGGCGCGGCATCGAAGCCGGGCACCGCCTGTGCGCGCAGGACCAGCGCGCGATCGGCCAGGCGCAGCTCCTCGAGGATGCGCTGCAGCTCCGCGTGGTTCGCGGCCGGATGCAGCAGCAGTCCCGGCACGGGCGAGGCGAAGCCTTCCCACTCGAGCTCGCGCCGCAGTTCCAGGCGTTCGGGCGGGCTGTCGCCGTTGCGCGGCAGCAGGACCAGGGTCCAGTTGCCGTCCCACTCGAGCTGCGGGGGCGTGTAGATGCGGCTGTAGGCGGTCTCGAAGCGACGCGAGCCCGACCCGGTGAGCGTGTAGTGGCTGCGCCGGCCCTCGCGGCGCGGCGTGAGCCAGTGTTCCTCGACCAGGCGGAACGCACTGGTACGCACCAGGCGTTCGTTCACGCCCAGCGGCTCCATCAGCCTGATCAGGTCGCTGAGCCACAGGCCCGCGGCATAGGGCGCGATCGAGTCGCCGAATACGGAGACGATCAGGGATTTCGAGCGGGGCTGCTCCTCGTCGAGATAGCGGCCGATCCAGTCGTCCAGCTTGGAGTGTTTCGCGGCCATGTCGCCAGCAGCGGTCGGGATCGCGCAAGCCTAGCAGGGCAAGACGCAAGGTATTACGGAGTCTCGATTCGATACAAAAATACTGTTGACAATATATAAACAGTATCGTGAGAATGACTGTCACGGTCAGGAGAAGCGCATGTACGCCCAGATGGTGGATACCGGAGATCGCGTCGCGGCCTCGCAGCTGGATGCCAACGAAGCACGCTTCCAGGCACGCATCGATGACGGCGTGCGCGTCGAGCCGCAGGACTGGATGCCCGAGCGCTACCGCAAGACGCTGATCCGCCAGATCAGCCAGCACGCCCATTCGGAGATCGTCGGCCAGCTGCCCGAGGGCAACTGGATCACGCGTGCGCCCACGCTCAAGCGCAAGGCGATCCTGCTGGCCAAGGTGCAGGACGAGGCCGGCCACGGGCTCTACCTCTACAGCGCCGCGGAAACGCTCGGCATCTCGCGCGACCAGATGGTCGAGGATCTGCACTCGGGCAAGGCCAAGTACTCGTCGATCTTCAACTACCCCACCTTGACCTGGGCCGATGTCGGCGCCATCGGCTGGCTGGTGGACGGCTCGGCGATCATGAACCAGATCCCGCTGTGCCGATGCTCCTACGGTCCGTATGCGCGCGCCATGATCCGCGTGTGCAAGGAAGAGGCCTTCCACATGCGCCAGGGCTACGACCTGCTCATCGCGCTGTGCCGCGGCACACCCGGGCAGAAGCAGATGGCGCAGGACGCCCTGGACCGCTGGTGGTGGCCGAGCCTGATGATGTTCGGCCCGCCGGACGCGGACTCGGTGCACAGCGAGCAGTCCAGGCGGTGGAAGATCAAGCTGTTCAGCAACGACGAGCTGCGGCAGAAGATGGTCGACCAGACCGTGCCGCAGGCCGAGTATCTCGGCCTCACGATTCCCGATCCCGACCTGAAGTGGAACGCCGACCGCGGCCACTACGACTACGGCGCCATCGACTGGGACGAGTTCTACGCGGTGGTGAAGGGCAACGGTCCCTGCAACCGCGAGCGCATCGCCACGCGCCGGAAGGCCTGGGACGACGGCGAATGGTTCCGCGAGGCGCTGGTGGCGCATGCGGAGAAGAAATCGAAGGGCACGCTGCAGGCCGCAGCCTGACGCCCGACTTCAATGAATGGAGGACGCGGCCGACAGGTCCCGTTTGAGAGTGATGACAATCGAATGGCCTTTGTGGGAAATCTTCATCCGCAGCCAGCACGGCCTGGCGCACCGCCACGTCGGCAGCCTGCACGCGCCGGATGCCGAGATGGCGATCAACAACGCGCGTGACGTCTACACGCGCCGCAACGAGGGCGTGAGCATCTGGGCGGTGAAGTCGTCCGACATCACGGCCAGCAGTCCCGACGACAAGGCGGCGCTGTTCGACCCCGCCAACAACAAGGTGTACCGCCACCCGACCTTCTTCCCGATGCCGGAAGAAGTGAAGGGGATGTGAGCCGGCCATGAACACGGACCGGCACGACTATCTCCTGCGCCTGGGCGACAACGCCCTGATCCTGAGCCAGCGCCTCGGCGAGTGGTGCGGCAAGGGGCCGGCACTCGAGGAGGACATGGCACTGACCAATGTCGCGCTGGACCTGCTCGGCCAGGCGCGAATGTGGCTGAGCTACGCCGCCGAGCTGCAGGGCGGGGATGCGGACGAGGACAGCCTGGCGTATCACCGCGACGCGCACGAGTTCCGCAACCTGCTGTTGCTCGAGCAGCCCAATGGCGGCTATGCCGACACCCTGGTGCGCCAGTTCTTCTTCGACGCCTGGCACGCGCTGGCCCTGCAGCAGCTCAGCGTGTCGCAGGATCCGCGCATCGCGCAGATCGCCGACAAGGCGCTCAAGGAAGTGAACTACCACCTGCGCCGCAGCAGCGACCTGGTGGTGCGCCTCGGCGACGGCACCGACCGAAGCCGCGCGATGATGCAGGCGGCGGTGGACGCGCTGTGGCCCTACACGGGCGAGATGTTCGAGTCCGACGGCATCGACGCGGCCGCCACCACCGCGGGCTACGGCTTCGACCCTTCCGGCCTTCGCGGCGAGTGGCTCGCCTATGTGCGCGAAGTCCTCGAGGAGGCGACCCTGGCACTGCCGTCGCCCGATGCCTGGATGCAGAAGGGCGGCAGGCAGGGCCGGCACAGCGAGCACCTGAGCCACCTGCTCGGCGAGATGCAGGTGCTGCCGCGCACCCATCCCGGCGCCAGCTGGTAGCCGCGTGACGAACCCGCTCGCCGCGCGCGCCTCGATCGACACCATCTGGTCCTGGCTGCGCCAGGTGCCGGACCCGGAGATCCCGGTGATCTCGGTGGTCGACCTGGGCATCGTGCGCGAGGTGCGCTGGGACGGACAGGACGCGGACGCCGATGTCGTGGTGACGGTGACGCCCACCTATTCCGGCTGTCCCGCCACCGAGGTCATCGCTGCATCGATCCATGAGTGCCTCGCCGAGCAGGGCATCGGTCACGCTCGCGTCGAGACGCGGCTGTCGCCGGCCTGGACCACCGACTGGCTCGGGCCCGCGGCCAGGGAGAAGCTGCGCGCCTATGGCATCGCGCCGCCGGCCGGCCCGGCCGCCGAGCACGTCGTCGACATCAGCCGCCTGACACGCCGTTCCGCGCTCAAGCCCGCGCCCTCTGTCACCTGCCCGCGCTGCGGATCGCAGCACACCCTGCTCCTCAGCCAGTTCGGGTCCACGCCGTGCAAGTCCCTGCACCGCTGCGACGCGTGCCATGAGACGTTCGACCACTTCAAGGCCCACTAAAATCATGTTGCGAAGCAACGCCAATGCCCCTCGCCCGCGCAGCGGGAGAGGGGGGGACCACCCGCGGAGCGGGTGGTGGGGTGAGGGCGGCCGGACCCGTGCGCCATGACCCGATTCCATGAGCTGCGCGTGGCGCAGGTCCGGCCCGAGACACGTGACGCGATGGTGGTCACCTTCGAGCCGCCGGCCGGCGACGCCAAGGCGTTCCGCTACCAGGCCGGCCAGCACCTGACATTGAAGGCGAAGATCGACGGCGAGGAGGTGCGACGCTCGTATTCGATCTGCGCGTCGGCGCAGGAGCAGTCGCTGCGCATCGCGATCAAGCGCATCGACGACGGCCTGTTCTCATCCTGGGCGACGGACCACCTGAAGCCGGGCAGCCGCATCGAGGTGATGGAGCCCGCGGGGCATTTCAACGTGCCGCTCGAGCCGTCGGCGAGCCGGCACCACGTCGCCTTCGCCGCGGGCAGCGGCATCACGCCGATCCTGTCGCTGATCAAGACCACGCTTGCGGCGGAACCCGGCAGCCGCTTCACGCTGATCTACGGCAATCGCGCATCGGGGAGTGTGATCTTCAAGGAAGAACTCGCGGACCTGAAGGACCGCTACCTGTCGCGCTTCAACCTCGTCTTCATCCTCAGCCGCGAGCAGCAGGACGTGGACCTGTTCAACGGTCGCATCGATGCCGCCAAGTGCGACGCCCTGCTGCAGAGCTGGATCGATCCTGCCGGTATCGACGTGGCCTACATCTGCGGTCCGCAGTCGATGATGGAGCAGGTCTCGGAACGGCTGATGGCCAATGGCCTGGCGAAGAACCAGATCCGGATGGAGCTGTTCGCCGTCGCCATGCCCAAGGGCCCGCGGCGGGTGCGCGCGGCGCGGCCCGCGGGCGCCGAGGGCTGCAAGGTCACGGTGATCCACCATGGCCTGACACGTGAATTCCGGATGGAGAAGAACAAGTCCACCGTGCTCGACGCCGCGCTGGAGCAGGGCCTCGAACTGCCGTACTCCTGCAAGGGCGGCGTCTGCGGCACCTGCCGCTGCAAGCGGGTCAAGGGCGAGGTCGACATGGACGCCAACTACTCGCTGGAGGACTACGAGCTGGCGCGCGGCTTCGTGCTGGCCTGCCAGAGCTTTCCGGTCAGCGACGAACTGCTGATCGACCTCGACCAGGAGACTTGAAAAGAATAAGGCCAACGCAAAGGCGCAAAGGAAAAGAAAGCTGAGGACGCAAAGAAAAGGATGAGGCCTTCCTGCGTCCTTTCTTTTCCACTTTTCGCCTTTGCGTTAGCCGTTGCTGTCCCACGACGAACGATTGGAACCGAACCGATGAAGATTCTGGAAAGCTACGCGAGCGGCGCATGGAAAGCCGGCGAAGGCGGCGACACGCAGCACGACGCCATCACCGGCGCGCCGGTGGCGCAGGTGTCGAGCAAGGGCCTGGACTTCGGCGCGATGCTCGAACACGGCCGAAAGGTCGGCGGTCCTGCGCTGCGCGCGCTGACCTTCCACCAGCGCGCGATGAAGCTCAAGGCGCTGGCCACCTACCTGTCGGAGCGCAAGGACGCGCTCTACACGCTGTCGGCCGCGACGGGCGCCAGCCGGATCGATTCGATGATCGATATCGACGGCGGCTTCGGCACCCTGTTCAGCTACGCCGGCAAGGGCCGGCGTGAACTGCCCAACGCAGCCTTCATCATCGACGGCGCGCCCGAGGTCATGGGCAAGACCGGCAGCTTCGTCGGCCAGCACATCCTGACGCCGCTGCAGGGCGTCGCGGTGCACATCAACGCCTTCAACTTCCCCGTGTGGGGAATGCTGGAAAAGCTGAGCGTGAACCTGCTCGCCGGCATGCCGGCGATCGTCAAGCCGGCCAGCCAGACCGCGTACCTGACCGAGGCGGTGTTCCGCCTGATGATCGAGTCCAGGATCTTCCCGGAAGGCGCGTTCCAGCTCATCTGCGGCGGCGTCGGCGACCTGTTCGATCATCTGACCGGCCAGGACGTGGTGACCTTCACCGGTTCGGCGTCCACCGGCCACAAGCTGCGCTCGCATCCGGCCATCGTGCGCAACGCCGTCCGCTTCACGATGGAGGCCGACTCGCTGAACTGCTCGATCCTGGGCCCCGACGCGGTGGCCGGCACGCCCGAGTTCGACCTGTACGTGAAGGAGGTCGTGCGCGAGATGACGACCAAGTGCGGGCAGAAGTGCACGGCGATCCGCCGCGCCTTCGTGCCGCGCGCGCAGCTGTCGGCCGTCGTGGAGGCACTCAAGGCCCGGCTCGCCAAGGTCGTCGTCGGTGACCCCGCGCAGGAGGGCGTCACGATGGGCGCGCTCGCCAGCACCGCCCAGCGCGACGAGGTGCGCAGCGCGGTCGCGAAGCTGCGCGGTTCGGCCGAGCTCGTGTTCGGCGACCCGGAGTCGGTGAAGGTCGTCGGTGGAGACGCGGCGAAAGGCGCCTTCCTGTCGCCGCTGCTGCTGCTCTGCGCGCAGCCGATGGAGGCGCGCGTCGTGCACGAGGTGGAGGCCTTCGGCCCGGTCTGCACCGTGATGCCCTACGACAGCGTGGAGCAGGCCATCGAGCTTGCCGCGCGCGGCGAGGGCAGCCTGGTCGGGTCGATCTTCACCCACGACAATGCCTTCGCGCGGCAGATGGTGATGGGCGCAGCGAGCTATCACGGTCGCCTGCTGATCGTGAACCGCGACTGCGCGAAGGAATCCACGGGACACGGTTCGCCGATGCCGGTGCTGATCCACGGCGGGCCCGGGCGGGCCGGCGGCGGCGAGGAGCTGGGCGGCGTGCGCGGGGTCTACCACTACCTGCAGCGCACCGCGCTGCAGGGATCGCCGGCGACGCTCGCCGCGATCACCGGCCAGTGGATCGCCGGCGCGCCGCGCAACCAGGGCGTGCATCCGTTCCGCAAGAATCTCGACGAACTGCAGCTCGGCGACAGCATCACGGCCGGGCCGCGCAGCGTCACCCTGGAGGACATCGAGCACTTCGCGGACTTCACCGGCGACACCTTCTACGCGCACATGGACGAGCAGGCGGCGGCGGCCAACCCCTTCTTCGGCGGACGCGTGGCGCACGGCTACTACGTGCTGTCGATCGCGGCCGGCCTGTTCGTGCAGCCCGACCCGGGCCCGGTGCTGGCCAACTACGGCCTGGACAACCTGCGCTTCGTGACGCCGGCCAAGCCGGGCGACCAGCTCTGGGTCACGCTCACGGCCAAGGGCAAGAACCCGCGCATCACGGAGAACTACGGCGAGGTACGCTGGGATACGGTGGTCACCAACCAGGACGGCAAGGTGGTGGCGCAGTACGACGTGCTGACGATGGTCGAAAAGGCGCTGGCGAAAGCCTGATCCCGGGCTGCGGGGTGGAAGAAAAAAGGCCATCGCAAAGGCGCAAGGAAAGACAGGCAAGGATGCGAAGAAGGATTCATGGAAGCAGGGCAGCGAGCGTTGATCAGGCTTTCTTTGCGTCCTCTCTTTATGCCTTTGCGCCTTTGCGTTAGCCGTTACTTCTCTAGGAGAGAGCAATGAACTACGAAAACATCCTGTTCGAAAACGCCGGCGGTATCGCACGCATCACGCTCAACCGTCCCGACCGCCTCAACAGCTTCACGGTGGCGATGCACACCGAGCTGCGCGATGCCATCGGCCGGATCAAGAGCGACCCCGGCGTGCGCGTGCTTCTGCTCACCGGCGCGGGCCGCGGCTTCTGTGCCGGCCAGGACCTGGCCGATCGTGGTGCGGTGTCGGACGGCGACAAGCCGGTGGACCTGGGCGAGACCGTCGCCAACTGGTGGGCGCCGCTGGTGATCGGCCTGCGCACCCTGCCGCTGCCGGTGGTGGTCGCGGTAAACGGCGTGGCGGCCGGCGCCGGCGCGAATATCGCGCTGGCCGGTGACCTGGTCGTCGCCACCCGGTCCGCCAGCTTCATCCAGTCCTTCTGCAAGCTCGGCCTGATCCCGGACACCGGCGGCACCTGGGTCCTGCCGCGATTGCTGGGCACTGCGCGCGCGATGGGGCTGGCCATGCTCGGCGACAAGCTCAGCGCCGAGCAGGCCGAGCAATGGGGCCTGATCTGGAAGGCGGTGGACGACGCGACGTTCAAGGACGAGGTCGAGGCCCTGCTGCTGCAGCTGTCGCAGGCACCGACCCGCGGGCTGGCGCGGACCAAGGAGCTGATCCTGGGCAGCGGACCGCTGAGCCTGGAGGAGGCGCTCAAGCGCGAGGGCGGTGCGATGCGCGAGCTGGGATTCAGCGCCGACTACCTCGAGGGCGTCGCCGCCTTCAAGGAAAAGCGCGCGCCGAAGTTCCACGGACGATAGGAATCTTGCAGCCGATGAGCCAGTCCCTGCCAGACGACGCCGAGGCCGCGCGCGAGCTTGCGCGCCGCGTCGGCCAGACCATGTATGCCAATGACCAGGCCTCGCAGTCGCTGGGGATCCGCATCGAGGAGATCGGTCCGGGCTATGCACGCATGAGCATGCAGGTGCGGCGCGACATGCTGAACGGTCATCTGAGCTGCCACGGCGGATTCCTGTTCACGCTGGCGGACAGCGCCTTCGCCTTCGCCTGCAACAGCCGCAACGAGTCCACCGTGGCGGCCGGCTGCAGCATCGAGTTCATCCGCCCCGGCCGCGAGAACGAGCGGCTGGTAGCGACCGCGCAGGAGCGCGTGCTGTCCGGCCGCACCGGCATCTACGACGCAACCGTGGTCAATCAGGCGGGCGAGATCATCGCGGTGTTCCGCGGCAAGTCGGCGCGCATCAAGGGCGAGGTCATCCCCCCGGGCGGGGACTTGCCATCGTCACCCTGAGCGCCTGAACCGCACGATGTCAGCGCGCCCTATCACCCGGCGGGGGTTTCGTCGCGCCGCGCCGACGATACGATGCGACCACAAGCCGCTCCATCGCCTGGAGCCGGCACCGCCGCGTCCGCGGCGGCTCACGGGGGAGAACTGATGAGAGTGTCTGCTTTGCGAATGCCACGTGCCTGCCTGTTCGTCCTGCTGCTGACGATCGCCGGGATCCCTGCCGCGCAGGCCGGCGGCGGCTACTTCGTGCTCGGCTACGGTCCGTATGCACATCAGTCGGCCGGCACTTCGACGGCGGTCGGCCTGGACGCCTTTTTCGGCGCGTCGAACCCGGCCAAGCTGTCGGCGGTCGGCACCCGCCTGGACCTGGGCGTACTGACGTTCTTGCCCTACCGGCGCATCACGCGCAGCGGCTCGGAAACCCCGTTCGACCTGCAGTCGAAGAGCCGCAATGACCTGTTCTTCATTCCGGACGGCGGCTACGCGCACCGCATCGACGATACCTGGTCATGGGGTGTGACGGTCTACGGAAACGGCGGCCTGAACACGGAGTACCACGGCGACACCGGCATCGCGGGAACCAA
>CAMLNE010000126.1 GCA_946481265.1 uncultured Panacagrimonas sp.
TATAGAGTCAAATACGTAACATCAAATGCTAAAAGTAAATTAATGCAATCAAATTAAAAACTAATGGAAAAAACTTTGCGTCCTTGTTTTTGACCTTTGCGCCTTTGCGGTGACGTCTTTGAATCCCGGAAGTTAGAAGGGAAGGCAAGAAAAGCGGCGCAAAGACGCCGCGCACAGTTCGAGGAGAAGACAGATGGCGAAGCGAAAGGTGTTGATCGCCGGCGCGCTGGGCCTCACGGGCCGGGCGGCGGTGCGTCACTTCGAGTCGAAAGGCTGGGAGGTCGTGGGCCTGTCGCGGCGCACGCCCGACCAGGCCTACCGCGACCTCGACGGCAAGGCGACGTACATCGCCGTGGACCTGCGCGACCGCGCCGACTGCGAGGCCAAGCTGTCGGGCCTGACCGATGTAACGCACATCGTCTACGCGGCGGTCTACGAGACCAGTGACCTCAAGGCCGGCTGGGTCGGCGGCGCCGAGGACTTCGTCGGCATCAACGTGCAGATGCTGCGCAACTTCCTGGACGTGATGCTGGCCGCCGCCAAGGGCCTGCAGCACATGACCGTGTTCCAGGGCGCCAAGGCCTACGGTGCGCACACCGGCGCGATGAAGCTGCCGGCCAAGGAGTCCGATCCGCGGCTGATCTCGGTGGGCTTCTACACGCCGCAGGAAGAACTGGTGAAGGCGCGCCAGAAAGGCAAGTCCTGGAGCTGGACGATCCTGCGTCCGCAAATGATCTCCGGCTTCGCCACCGGCGCGCCGATCTCCTGCCTGCCCGGCGTGGGTGTCTACGCGGCGGTGTGCCGCGAGCTCGGACTGCCGCTGCGCTTCACGGGCCGCGCCGACGGACCGCTCGAGGCGGTCGACGTCGACCTGCTGGCGCGCGTGCTCGAGTGGGCGGCAACCGCGCCGCGTGCCGCCAACGAGATCTACAACGTCGGCAACGGCGACTGCTTCTGCTGGGTCCATGTCTTTCCGCGCATCGCGCGCGAGGTGTTCGACATGGACATCGCGCCGCCGCACAGCGATCACCTCTGCGTGGTGATGGCCGACAAGGCCGACATCTGGGACGACATCGTCCAGCGCTACGGGCTCCAGAAGTACCGGATGAACGAGCTGGTGGCGTCCTGGCAGATCGTCGACTTCTTCCTGGACTACGGCGATCGCAACAAGCTGTCGCTGCTGAGCACGATCAAGCTGCGCAAGCACGGCTTCCACGAGTGCGAGGACAGCGAGGACATGATCGTGCGCCAGCTCAAGGACATGCAGGCCGCCAAGGTGCTGCCGCCGCGCGCACGCTGATCAGGAGCCAAGACGATGGGCAACAGCATTCCCAAGCTCGCCACGTACGAGGCGATCTACGACGCGTTCAAGTGGGACATCCCGGCGCGCTACAACATCGCCACCGATGTCTGCGACCGCCATGCGGTGGACGAGAGCCGGATCGCGCTGATCGGCGACGACGCCAGCACCGGCAAGCCGTGGACGATGACCTTCCGTCACATCCAGAAGCAGGCCAACCGCCTGGCCAACCTGCTGGTCTCACTCGGATGCAAGCGCGGCGATCGCGTGATGCTGCTGATGGTGCAGGATCCCTGGGTCGCCATCGGCCATATCGCCTGCTGGAAGGCGGGCCTGGTGTCCTTGCCCTGCTCGGTGCTGTTCGGGCCCGACGCGGTGGCCTACCGGCTCGACCATGCCGACGTGCGCGTGGTTATCACCGATCAGGCCAACCTGCCCAAGGTGGTCGAGGCGCGCGCCAAGGCGCCGACGGTGGAGAAGGTCTTCCTGGTCGACGGCGCGGAGCCGGAGGCGGGGTCACTGGAGAAGGCGCTGGAGCCGGCCCGCGACCAGTTCGCGACGGTCGACACCGCGGCCGACGATCCGGCTTTCTTCAATTTCACATCGGGCACCACCGGCAATCCCAAGGGTGCCCTGCAGCCGCATCGTTCGATGCTGGGTCATCTGCCCGGCTTCGAGATGACCTTCGAGTTCTTCCCGCAGCCGGGCGACCTGATGTGGTCGCCTGCCGACTGGGCCTGGCTGGCCGGGCTGATGGATGTGCTCATGCCGTCCTGGTACCACGGCGTGCCGGTACTGACCTCGCGGGCGATGCGCTTCGAGCCGGACGCCGCCTGCGCACTGATGGCACGCCACCAGGTGCGCACGGCGCTGCTGACGCCCACCGCGCTGCGCATGATGCGGCAGGTGCAGGATCCCTACGGCATGGGCGTGCGCCTGCGCGCCGTGATCTCGGGTGGCGAGGCGGTGGGCAAGGAGCTGCACGAATGGGCCGGCTCGACGCTCAGGACCACGATCAACGAGGCCTTCGGCCAGACCGAGTGCAATCTCGTGCTCGGCAATTGCGCCAGCGTGATGCCGGTCAAGCCGGGGTCACTCGGCCGCTCGATGCCGGGCCATGTCTGCGCGATCGTCGACGACCAGGGCCGTGAACTGCCGCCGGGCGAGATCGGCAACATCGTCATCCGGCGGCCGGACCCCGTGATGATGCTGGAGTACTGGAAGAACCCGAAGGCCACGCAGGAGAAATACATCGGCGACTGGCTGCTCACCGGCGACCTGGGCATGACCGACGAGGACGGCTATTTCTGGTTCCACGGCCGCGCCGACGACATCATCTCCAGCTCGGGTTACCGCATCGGACCGGGCGAGATCGAGGATGCGCTCACGCGCCATCCCGCGGTGGTGATGGCCGCGGCGGTCGGCGTGCCGGACCCGGTGCGCACTGAATCGATCAAGGCCTTCCTGGTGCTGCGCAAGGAATTCACCGCCAGCCCGGAGCTTGCCGAACAGATCCGCAGCTTCGTGCGCGAGCGCCTGGCCAAGCACGAGGTGCCGCGCGAGATCGCCTTCGTCGAGGCGCTGCCGATGACCACGACCGGCAAGGTGCTGCGGCGCGAGCTGCGCGATGCCGAGCGCACCAGGGCAGCGGGGCAGGGCTGAGCCATGGCACAGGCTGCATTGCCCACGCACGTCGCCGGCACGCCGCGCTGGAAGCCGACGCAGGAGCAGATCGTCCTGATCGTCACCGCGCTGCTGGCCGTCGGCTTTGCCTTCACGCTCGACGGCTTCGCAACGCTCGGCAATTTCCTGGCCCTGACCCGCAGCGTCGCGATCCTCGGCATCCTGGGCATCGCGATGGCCGTGGTCGTGATCGGCCGCGGCCTGGATTTGTCGCTGGTGGCCACGATGGCGGTGAGTTCCGCCTTCGTCCTGCAGCTGATCCAGCATGGCTGGGCCTGGCCCGGCGCCTGCGCTGCAGGCCTTGCGGTGGCGATCGCCATCGGCCTGATCAACGGCTTCATCATCGCCTTCGTCGAAGTGCCGGCGCTGTTCACGACCCTGGCCACCGGCTTCCTGGTGTTCGGCCTGGGCCGCACCTTCCTGCTCGACGGCATGATCATCTACCTGCCGGCGCAGCAGGCGGCGCTGGAGTGGATCGGGCAGGGACGCCTGTTCGGCGTGCCGGCGCCGGTGCTGGTGTTCGCGATCGTCGCCCTGCTGGTCCACGTGTTCCTGTCGCGCATGACGCTGGGCCGTTTCGTCTACGCCCACGGCGACAACCTGGAGGCCGCGCGCCTGACCGGCATCGCGGTGCGTCCGCTGACCATGCTCGAGTACGCCATCGCCGCCGCGATCTGCTGCCTCGCCGGGCTGGTGATGGCCTCGTCGACCGCGAGCATGAACACCCAGATCGTGAACTCCACCCTGATCTTCGACGTGATCCTGGTCGTCGTGCTCGGCGGCGTCAGCCTGGTCGGCGGTCGCGGCGGCGTGCTCAGCGTGCTGGCCGGCACCGCCCTGATCGGCACCCTGCTCAACGGCATGACGATCATGGATCTCGACACCAACGTTCAGAACATCGTCAAGGGCGGCGTGCTGCTCGCGGCGATCATCCTCGACAACCGCCTGCACCCGCGGGACGAAGAGACGGCAAGGCAGGGGGATTGAGCAGACCATGAAAAACACGACCGACGCTGCAGGACCCGTCCCGCTATCTCCACGCGACTTCATGCGTGGGCAGAAGGTCGGGCTCAGGGGCGCGCCGGCTTTTCAGGGCGTTCGCGCCCGACGCAGTGGCAGGCCCGCGCGCCCGGCGCTCGTCCCGCCGGGAGAGCGGGCAAGACAGTGGACGCAGGCCGTGGTGATCGGGCTGGCGATGCTCGGCATCGCCGCCTGCGATCCCGGCACCCGCAATCCGCAGGATCCCGAGGCCGCCGCCGCGGCTGCCCACGTGAAGACGCCCGACCTGTCCGGTGGCGACAGTTCGGCCATGCTGCGCGAGCGTGTCAGCACCGCGCTCGAGGGCAAGGTCATCGCCTGGGTGCCGGTGGCGCTGGGCATGCCGCTGACCGAGATCTGGACGCAGGTCCTGCGTGCCGAGGCCGAGGCGCGCGGCATGAAGCTCGAGGTGCGCGATCCGAACTGGAACACTACCGCGGCGCTGCAGGCGGTGTCCTCGCTGATCGCCGAGAAGCCGGATGTGCTGGTGGTGCACAACCCCAATGTGCAGCTCTACGCGCGCGAGCTGGCGCGTGCCGAGGCGGCCGGCATCATCGTGATCCAGGTCAATATGGTGTCCAACCAGAAGACCAGCGCCTATGTCGGCGCCGACTGGAAGACCGTCGGGCGCCTGCTGGGCGAGGAGATGGTGCGTGCCTGCGGCAGCGGCAGCGGAACCTCCGGCAAGGTCGCGATCGTGCAGGGCGAGGCGACCTCCGCGGTGTCGATCGAGCAGGCCAAGGCCGCGGCCGAGGTGCTCGGCAAGGATTCCAGCATCAAGATCGTGTCGAACCAGGCCGCCAACTGGGACGCCAGCAAGGCGCACGACATCACCGCCACGGTGCTCCAGCAGCATCCCGACCTGTGCGCGACGGTAGGCTTCTGGGGCGTGATGCAGGCCGGTGCCGCGCAGGCGGTCCGCGCGGCCGGGCTGCAGGGCAAGGTCAAGGTCTATGCCTCCGGCGGCGACGGCAAGCTCGACTGCGACAACGTCGATAACGGCCTGTTCACGAAGTTCCTCAGCTACGACTCCCCCTCGCAGTCCAAGGTCATCGTCCAGGTCGCCAGCTTCATGCTGCAGACCGGCCTGCCGCCGTCATCGGTGCGCCTGGCCGACTACTCGCGACTGCAGTGGATGGAGAAGGGCCGGTACGACCCGGGCCTGTGCTACGACCCGTCGCGGCGCGGAGCGGCGCGGTCGTGAGCATTTACAGCAAAGCCGTCACCGCAAAGGCGCAAAGGAAAAAACAAGGACGCAAAGTTTTTTCCATTGTTTTTTCTTTGCGTCCTCTCTTTTTCCTTTGCGCCTTTGCGGTGACGGCATTTGACGAGGACCCGAAATGACCGTCGCCAGCGGCAGCATCGAAGGCGGCTGGCTGCGGCGGTTGCGCTGGCGCGTGTCCATGCGCCTGTTCCTGTCCGAGCTGCTGGCCAAGCGCTGGATGGAGCCGGCGATCCCGTTCGCGCTGATGATCGGGCTGATCGTGCTGTTCGCAGCCGTGACGCCGAACTACGCGACGGTGGGCAACGCGCAGCAGCTCGGCCGCGAGTTCGCGGAGGCCGGCTTCGTCGCCGTCGCGATGGCGCTGAGCCTGATCTCCGGCGGCATCGACCTGTCGGTGGGCTCGGTGTTCGCGCTGGCCAACCTGGCGGCACTGGTGTTCTTCAACCTCTGGGACTGGCCGGTCGGGCTGGTGATCGCCGCGACCTTGGCGATCGGCGCGGCAGTGGGCGCAATCAACGGCTACCTGATCGGCTACCTGCGCACGCGACCGTTCCTGACCACGCTGGTGACCCTGATCGTGCTGCGCGCGACGGTGGACCTGCTCGGGCAGCACTACTCGGTGGCGCTCGCGATGAGTTCGCGCACGTCCTGGACCTGGGACGTCCTCGGCGTCGGCTGGATCGCGGGCCTGCCGTCGAACCTGGCGATCCTCGGCATCGTGGCGATCGTCGGCCACTTCCTGCTGAGCCGTTCACGTCCGGGCTGGCATCTGACCGCGATCGGATCGAGCCGCAAGGCCGCGCGCCACGCCGGCATCCGCGTCGAGCGCGTGCTGTTCCTGACCTACGTCATGTCCGGCACGCTGGCGGCTGCCGGCGGCCTGTTCTACGCCGCGCGTCTCAACAGCGCAGGCTCGGATACCGGCATCGGCTGGGAGATCAGCGCGCTGACGGCGGTGGTGCTCGGTGGCGTGAGCCTGGCCGGCGGCCGCGGCACGGTGGCGCGTGCGCTGATCGGCGCGGTGATCGTGTTCGTGCTGGTCAACGGCCTGGTGCGCATGGGCTTCCCCGGCGCGCTGTCGTCGACCGCCCTGGGCGCGGTGCTGCTGCTGGCGGTGGGCATCGACGTGAAGTGGGCCAAGAACCGCGGCAAGGCGATCCAGAAGATCTACGTCAATCCGACGATGGTCGAGCTGCGCGAGGCACCGTCGATCGCGGCCGACAGCGGCACCGCCTTTGCCGAGAACACACGCCTGCAGGCCTCGGAGGAGATCGGCCTGAACCAGGTGCAGGGACCGGAGGACATCATTCTCGACCGCCAGGACCGCCTGTACTGCGGTACGCGCGAGGGCTGGATCCTGCGCTTCTCGGGACCGCGTTTCGAGCACCGCGAGGTGTTCGCGCGCATCGGCGGCCGACCGCTGGGCCTGGCCTTCGATCGCGACGAGAACCTGATCGTCTGCGTCGGCGGCATGGGCCTGTACGGCGTGACGCCGGCAGGCAAGGTCTACAAGTGCACCGACCAGACCCAGCGCACGCTGTTCAAGCTCAACGACGACTCGCGCCTGCGCCTGGCCGACGACTGCGACATCGCGCCCGACGGCACGGTCTGGTTCAGCGAGGCGACGATCCGCTACGAGATGCACTCCTGGTTCATGGACGGCATCGAGGGCCGCGCCAACGGCCGGCTGGTCGCCTGGGACCCGAAGACCGGCAGGACGCGCACGGTCATCAAGAACGCGGTGTTCCCCAACGGCGTCTGCGTGGCGCACGATGGCCGCTCGGTGCTGTTCTGCTCGTCGTGGTTGTGCACCATCTACCGCCACTGGATCGAGGGGCCCAAGGCGGGCCGCACGGAAGTCTTCGCCGAAAACCTGCCGGGCTATCCGGACAACCTCAACCGTTCCTCGGACGGCGGCTACTGGGTGGCCATGGTCGGCATCCGTTCGCCGACATTCGACCTGGCGATGCGCCATCCGGACTTTCGCCAGCGCATGATCAAGCAGATCGCGCCGGACGAGTGGGTCTATCCGGGCATCAACAACGGCTGCGTGGTGAAGTTCGACGAAAGCGGCCGCGCGCTGGAGTCGATGTGGGATCCGGGCGGCACCAAGCACGCCACGGTCACCTCGATGCGCGAGCACAAGGGCTGGCTGTACATCGGCGGCCTGGAGAACAACCGCATCGGCCGCGTTCGCCTGCCCGATGCCGACCCGGACTGGACCGGCTACGAGGCGTACTGGGGCAAGGGAGGGAAGGGCTGATGCTCGACACGCTCTTCTCGCGCATCAAGGAGGCGCTGTTTCCCGGCAGCGAGGCGGTGGCGCTGCCGATGATGGATGGCGCGCTGAAGCCCAACCGGCGGCTCGACGAGGCGACGCCGGTCGGCGAGGAACTGCCGGGTTGCGACGACCTCGTCGCGCTCGGCGACGGAGCCGTGCTGGTGTCCGCTAAAGATCGCATCCTGCGCCTGTCCGATCGCTCGACCTGGTGCGAATGTCCGGGCAGCGTCGGCGCCCTCGCGGCGGCCGGCGATACGGTCTACGCGGCGATCGCCGGCGTCGGCGTGCTCAGGATCGAGCGGGGCGCCATCGTCGCGCGGCTCGAGCAGGTCGACGGTCAGGCGCTGCGCTGCGCGACCGCGCTCGCGGTGCTGCCGGACGGACGCGTCGCCATCGCCGAGGGCAGCGCGGCGAACCTGTCTTCCGACTGGGCGCGCGATCTGCTCGAGCGCCGCACCCAGGGTCGTGTGGTGCTGGCGGCGGCCGACCTGTCGTCGGCATCGACGCTCGCATCGGAACTGGCGTGGCCCGGCGGCCTGCTCGCACGCGGTGACGCGTTGTGGATCAGCGAGGCCTGGCGTCATCGCGTGCTGTCGCAGCCGCTCGCGGGCGGCCCGCCGATGACGGTGCTGCACAACCTGCCCGGCTACCCGGTGCGCCTGTCGGCCGATCCCGACGGCGGCGCCTGGCTGGCGGTGGTCGCCGTGCGTACCCAGCTGCTCGAGTTCGTGCTGCGCGAGCACGCCTATCGCCGCGAGATGCTGGCCACCATCGATCCGCGCTACTGGATCGCACCCTCCCTGTGCGCGACCGGACACTATCTCGAGCCGCTGCAGGGCGGGGCGATCAAGAAGCTCGGCATCGTCAAGCCCTGGGCGCCGGCGCGCTCCTACGGCCTGGTGCTGCGCCTGTCGGCGGCGGGCGAGATCGTCGACAGCCTGCACAGCCGTGCCGCCGGCATGCACCACGGCATCACCGCCGCGCTGCGCCAGGGTGAGCGGCTGATCGCGGTCTCCAAGGGCAGCGGCCGATTGCTCGACTGCGCGGTGGAGACCCTGCGATGAGCGCTGAAGGAGGCAAGGTGATCCTGCAGGTCGAGAACGGCAGCAAGGTCTACGCCGGTGTGCACGCGCTGCAGGATGTCAGCTTCGACGTGCGCGCCGGCGAGATCCACGCCCTGGTCGGCGAGAACGGCGCCGGCAAGTCCACGCTGTGCAAGTCCATCGCCGGCGCGATCCGGCTCAGCAGCGGGACCATGCGCGTGGACGGCCAGCCGGTGAATTTCCAGCGGCCGGGCGACGCCCTGCGCACCGGCGTCTGCATGGTCTACCAGGAAACCAGCCTGGTGCCGTCGATGACGGTTGCGCAGAACCTCGAGCTCGGCCGCGAAAGGCTGCTGACGCGGATGCGCCCGCTCAACATCAAGGCCCAGCAGCAGTTGCAGTCGCTCAACTTCCACGTCGATCCCACGGCACTGGTGGCCACGCTGGGCACGGCTCAGCGACAGATGGTGGAGATCGCACGCGCCGCCTACCACGACGCGCGCGTGATCATCTTCGACGAGCCCACCGCGAGCCTGACGCCGGAAGAAAAGGTGCATTTCTTCCAGTTGCTGCAGGACCTGCGCGACAAGGGCCTGGGCATCGTCTTCATCAGCCACGCGCTGGAAGAAGCGCTGCAGCTGGCCGACCGCATCACCGTGCTGCGCGACGGCCGCCACGTGGTCACGCAGGATGCCGGCGCCCTCACGCGCGAGGACCTGGTGCGGCACATGGTCGGACGTGACGTGCACGCCACCCATTACGGCCGGCGCGAATCGGTGGGCGGCGCGGCCCGGCGCGAGAAGGTGCTGGAGGTCGAGAACCTGACGATGGGCAACATCGTCAAGAACATGTCGTTCACGCTCTACGCAGGCGAGGTCGTCGGTATCGCCGGCCTGATCGGCTCGGGGCGCACGGAGTCGGCCAAGGTCGTCGCCGGGGCGCTCAAGCGCAATCTGATCGGGGGCGGCTCGGTGCGCCTGCGCGGCCGGCCGGTGCGCTACGACGTGCCCAAGCAGGCGATCGACGATGGCATCGTCTACATCACCGAGGATCGAAAGCTCAACGGTTTCTTCGAGACCATGACCGTGGACGAGAACATCCACCTGGGCCATCTGGCCACGCGCCGCGGCTACAAGTGGACGGTATCCGGCCGCGAGCGCCGCTCGCTCGCCGGCGCGCTGGCCGAGAAGCTCAAGGTTCGCGCGGTGTCGGCACAGGCCAGGATCATCGAACTCTCCGGCGGCAACCAGCAGAAGGTGGTGGTGGCCAAGTCGCTGATCCAGGAGCCGACCGTGGTGTTCTTCGACGAGCCCACGCGCGGGGTCGACGTCGGTGCCATCCCCGAGATCCACCAGGCGATCCGGCGTCTGGCCGACGAGGGCAAGGCGGTGGTGGTGATCTCGTCCTACCTGCCCGAGGTGCTCGCGGTGTCGGACCGCATCCTGGTGGCGCGCCAGGGACGCATCGTGGAGGAATTCGCGGCGGCCGACGCCACCGAGGATCGCATCATGTTCGCGGCGATCCACTGATGGCGGAGATCCGCACCCGCAAGCGAGGCAGCGCGGCGGCCCGCCAGGCCAAGGCGCGATCGGCTGCACGGCCCTCGAGGCCTCCGGCCTTCGACCGCGCCGACCAGTACCAGAAACGGCGCAAGGCCCTGGCGCAGATTGCGATCCACTTGTTCAACCGCCTTGGCTATCACGCCACCTCGATGGAGGCGATCGCCACCGAGGTGGGCCTGACCAAGGGCACGCTCTACCACTACTACGACAGCAAGACCGACCTCGCCTACGAATGCATCCTCGCGTCGATCGAGGATGGCGAGCGCATGGCGCAGAAGGCGCAGGAGGAAGGCGGCAGCGGGCTGGCCAAGCTCGAGCGCTACCTGCGGCTGCAGTTCGAGACGCTGGCCGGGCGCGGCGGCTCGTCCTGGCTGCTCGCCGACATGTCGGTGCTCACGCAGACCCAGCAGGCCGAGGCGCGCAAGCGCTCGCGCGTGGTCGACTCCCTGGTGCAGAAAT
>CAMLNE010000127.1 GCA_946481265.1 uncultured Panacagrimonas sp.
GGCCCTGGTGGCGCTGGGCCGCGCTCGCCGGGCCGGTCTGGTCGAGCAGCTGGTGCGCGCGCGCCAGCTGGTAGAGCACGCGGTCCTGGTTGGCCTGGTCGGGATGCTCGGCGAGCACGCGACGGTAGCCGGCGATCGCGCGGTGGACCTCGGCCGGGTCCACCGCCTCGCCGTTGGCGCTCGCCGCGTCGGCCAGCTGCACGCGCAGGTCGGAGGCGCGGCGCAGCGATTCGGCGCGCGTGACCGCATCGGGATCGAGCATGAGCAGGCGGTCGTACTGATCGATCGCTGCGCGCGCACTGGGCCCGACCGGCTCGAGCGTCTCGATCCTCAGCACGGTCGGCGTGCGCACCTGCAGGTAGCCGTTCTCCGACAACCCGTTGCTGTGGGCGACGCGGCCGACCGTGGACGGCGGGTTGTTCGCGGCCTGTGCGGCACCGCAGCTGCCCACCAGTGCCAGCAGGAAGGCGGCGCACCGGTTCACGAGCGGTCTCCTTCGGCGGCGGGCGTGGGCGCCCGCGCACTGTCGTAGTGACGCGCCAGCGCGAAGCGCGCCTCGACCAGGTAGCGCTCGGTCTGGCGCTTGCGCGCGCCGAGCAGGTCGAGCGCGCCGCGCTCGAAGGCCCGCCGCGCGGCGTGCTCGGAAGTCTGCGCCCGCGCCAGCGCGGCCTGCACCGCGTCGCGCAGCTGCGCGCTGGCCGGGACCGCCTCGATGCGCTTCTCGCAGCGCGCGAGTTCATCGCGGAGCAGGCGCGCGCGCCGGTACGCATCGAGCGAGGCGACGAAGCCGTCATCGGCCAGCAGGTATTTCAGGTAGCCGGTTTCAGCCGCGTAGGGCAGGTCGGCCAGCCACACGCGCCAGCCGCTGTGCTCGTCGTTCTGCCCGGCGGCGACGGCATGGGCGGCCAGGCCGCCGGCCACGTGTTCCATGGCCTGCACGAGTTGCGATCGGGCGATCTCGAGCTGGCGGGCGGCGCGCTCGTAATAGCTGTGCGCCTGCGCGCCCGTGCCGAGCTGGTCGAGCGCCCAGGCGAGGGCGAGTGCGCCTTCCTGTGCGTCCAGGTCGAGCGGGTCGCGGCCGATCAGCTCGGTCCATGGCACCAGTGCGCGTTCGAGCGCCTTGCGGCGCGACTTGCCGGGCGTGCGCTCGTTGACCACGCGGGCGGCGATGGCGGCGATGAAGGCCGGGCGGCCGTCGAGCGCAGGCGAGGGTGCCAGGGTGCCGGCTTCGACAGGCGCCTCGGGAACCAGGAAGGCCCAGCCGAATCCGAGCAGCGCGGCATTGCCCAGCGGACCCGGACTGCGGACGCGTGCAAAGGCCTGCAGCGCCGCCTTGCCGTGCCCGGTGCGCAGCCCGGCGTAACCGAGCAGGAGGTTGGCGCGGTCGCGCAGCATCCAGTCGGCGGCCGTCCTGGCCTTCTGTGCGCCGATGGCCTCGAGCGCCGCGAGATCCTCGGTGCCTGGCGCCGCGTCGACCGCCGCGTTGAAGCTGGCCAGCGCCGCGGCCGCGCTGGGCGCGCCGGCAGCCCGGCCCGACAGTCGCGCAAGGCTCTCGGCAAGCAGCTCGCCACTGCCCTGGGCCGCGATGCCGCGCGCCTGCAGCCGGCTGAGCAGGCGCGCCGAGGCATAGGGCCGATCGGCATCGAGCCAGAAGCGCGCGGCACGCTGCCACAGCGTGGCGCCGGCATCGGCGGTGGCCGTGCGTACGTCCAGCGCGCGGCGGCCGAAGCCTTGCTGCGCCATCGTCACTTCCACGAGCGTCTGCCCGGGCCCGAGCACGATCGCCTGGTCGAGGCGCTCGACCGCGCGCGGATCGGTGGGCCCGGCGTCGAGCGTGCGTGCGAACAGCTCGAGGCGCAGGCGATGCGGGCCGGGTTCGAGCGGCATCAGCAGCGCCGGGTGCAGCCCGCCGGCGGCGATGGCCTCCCACTCGGCCTCGCCGTACTCGTAGACGACCGGATCGCGATCGTCCACGCGCAGCGCGATCCGGCGCAGGCGCAGCGCCTCGTGCCGGCTGCCGACGAAGATGCCGAGCTCGGCTGCCGGCGCCTCCTGGAGCTCGAGCAGGCTGATCCGCGAATCGAGCGCGAGCAGCTGCATCGGCAGCAGCGTGTCGGCCGCGGCGGCGCCGCAGACGAACAGCAGGGCGCAGGCAAGGACGGCGGCGGTCCGCGCCCTGGGCCGGGACATCGGGATGGGCGCGGGCTTCATGACTCGCCCGCCGTGTCGAACAGGTCGGCCGCGGCCAGCATCGTGCGCGCGGCTTCGCCGATGGTGATGCGCCGCGCCATGGCACTGCGGCGCAGCAGCGTGTAGGCCGCCGCTTCGTCGATCTTGCGCAGCCGCGACAGCATCGACTTGGCGCGCTCCACGTCGCGCCGGTCGGCCAGGCGCGTTCGCATCTCCTCGAGCTCGTCGCGCAGCCTCTGGTGTTCGCGAAAGCGCGCCAGGGCGACGTCGAGGATCGACTTGAGACGAATCTCGCTGAGCCCGTCGACGATGTAGGTGGTCACGCCGGCGCGCATGGCCTCGGTGATCGCGTCGGCGTCCGCGTTGCGCGCGAAGAAGACGATCGGCCGCGGCAGTTGCCGCGTGATGGCCGCGCAGTGCTCCAGCACCTGGGGTGCCGGCCGGTCCACGTCGACGAGCACGAGGTCCGGCTCGAGGCGGCGCACCGCCGACAGCAGATCCTCGTCGGCGCACAAGTGCGCCATTACCTCGTGTCCCGTACCCAGCACGGCCTGGGTGACGAACGCGGTGCGCGTGTCGTCGTCCACCAGCATCACGCGCAGGCTCACCGCCGGCTCCCGGCCTGCCGGACGGCGTGCCTGCATGCTGTCCCGCGATTCTTCATTGCAGATCGACATCGGTCATGTGCGTCCTGGTTGGTCGGTCCAGCAGCGTCTTGCGCCGTCTCCTCCAGAAAAAAAGCGTCCGTGCTGCGGATGGCAGTGGACGCTCACTGTCCTGCGGACCTACCTGTGCTGCGGGCAATCCCTGCGGACGTCCGCGTTGGCCGGGCGGCGTTGCCCGGCTGATCCGTCACCGGGATTGCCAAAGCCGTGCCATGTCACAGGACGGTGCAGCACGGGGGCCGGCGCACCGTCACCGCGCACCGACGCACCGGGCGGGCGCAGGACGTCGTATGCGCCACCGGCGCGGGTCCGCGCCGGGACCGTCCACCCTTGCCCCGGGTCACGCTCGTGGGGCGCGCACCGGATCGACGCACCAGCAGGAGGCGCATTGCGCCGCTTCGAGGCGTCGCGGCGCGGTTCTTCCATGCACGGGATCCGGCATGGCCCTTGCCTGAAAGTTGGCGCGCGATCAAAGGCGATCACGCGTTTCGTTGCGCGGCCAACGGCGACCGCTATCCATCCGCAGGTTCCAGGAGCCGTCATGCCCGCTTCACCCGGCGCAACATTGGTCAAAGCCACCCGCATAGAACTGGCGAGTCTCGCCACGCCGCAGATGCGTGCCTTCCACGTGACCTGGATGGCGTTCTTCGTCTGCTTCTTCGCCTGGTTCGCCTGCGCGCCGCTGATGCCGGTGATCAAGGCCGAATTCGGATTGAGCAAGGACCAGATCGCGAACATCAATATCGCGGCGGTCGCCATCACCATCCTGGTGCGCCTCGTCATCGGCCCGCTGTGCGACCGCTTCGGCCCGCGCAAGGCCTATGTCGGCCTGCTGCTGGTGGGTGCCGTCCCCGTGTTCGGCGTCGCGGCGGCGCAGAGCTACGAAAGCTTCCTGTTCTTCCGCCTGCTGATCGGGGCGATCGGCGCAAGCTTCGTCATTACGCAGTACCACACCTCGGTGATGTTCGCGCCCAATGTCGTGGGCACCGCCAACGCGACCACGGCGGGCTGGGGCAACCTGGGCGGCGGCGCGACGCAGGCGCTGATGCCGCTGATCCTCGCCGCGCTGCTGAGCCTGGGCGTGGAGCAGGCGATGGGATGGCGGGTGGCGCTGCTGGTGCCGGGCGTGCTGATGCTGGTGATGGCCTGGCTGTACTGGAAGTACACGCAGGACAGCCCGGCAGGCAACTACGCCGAGCTGCGGGCCGCGGGCCGGATCGCGGCGGACGGCGGCATCCCCGGCAAGAAGGTTGGCTGGACCAGCTTCCGGCGCGCCTGCAGCAACTACCGGGTGTGGATGCTGTTCGTCACCTACGGCGCCTGCTTCGGCGTCGAGATCTTCATCCACAACGTCGCCGCGCTGTACTACGTCGACCGCTTCGACCTCTCGCTCAAGGCCGCCGGCATGGCGGCGGCCAGCTTCGGACTGCTGGCCCTGTTCGCGCGCGCGCTCGGCGGCATCGTCTCGGACCGCATCGCGCGCCGCCGCGGACTGGACGGTCGCACCCTGCTGCTGTTCGCGCTGATCGTCGGCGAGGGCGTCTGCCTGCTGTGGTTCGCCCAGGCCGACCGGGTGGTGCTCGCGGTGATCGCGATGATCTGCTTCGGCCTGTTCGTGCACATGGCCTGCGGCGCGACCTACGCGCTGGTCCCGTTCATCGATCGCGGGGCATTGGGCGGCGTGGCCGGGATCATCGGCGCCGGCGGCAATGTCGGCGCGGTCGCCGCCGGCTTCCTGATGAAGGGTTCCGCCAGCCTCGAAAGCTGCCTGCTGATCCTCGGCTGCCTGGTGACCGCCTGCGCGGTCTGCGCCCTGGCGGTGCGCTTCAGCACGGAGCACAAGACCCGCGAGCGGGAGCTGTACGAACAGGCGGTCGCCGAACGCGGCGCGTTGATTGCATGAACAGGACCATGAACAAGATCAGACTCGTCGTCATCGGCAACGGCATGGTCGGGCACAAGCTGCTCGAGGAACTCGTCGACCAGGCCGGACTCGACATCACCGTGCTCTGCGAGGAGCCGCGCCCGGCCTACGACCGCGTGCACCTGTCCGAATTCTTCAGCGGCAAGAGTGCGCAGGACCTGTCGCTGGTGGCGCCCGGATTCTTCGAGCGCGAGGGCCTGATCCTGAGGCTCGACGCCAAGGCCGTCGGCATCGATCGCGTGGCGCGGGTGGTCACCCTGGCGGATGGCTCGAGCGTCGCCTACGACAAGCTGGTGCTGGCCACCGGCTCGTATCCCTTCGTGCCGCCGGTGCCGGGGCGCGAGCGACCGGGCTGCCTGGTCTACCGCACCATCGAGGACCTGGAGGCGATGCGCGAGTGGGGCGCCAAGTCGAAGGTGGGGGTGGTCGTCGGCGGCGGCCTGCTCGGCCTGGAGTGCGCCAAGGCGCTCAGGGACATGGGCCTGGCCACGCACGTCGTCGAGTTCGCGCCGCGCCTGATGACCGTGCAGGTCGACGACATGGGCGGCCGCCTGCTGCGTCGCAAGATCGAGGCGCTGGGCGTCAGCGTCCACACGCAGAAGAACACCCGCGAGATCGTCGACGGCGCCGGCATGGGCGTCGGCGGCCGCCACCGCATGGTGTTTGCCGACGGCGTGCTGGAGACCGACATGATCGTGTTCTCCGCCGGCATCCGCCCGCGCGACGAGCTGGCCCGTTCCAGCGGCCTGGGCATGGGCGAGCGCGGCGGCATCGTGATCGACGACCACTGCCGCACCTCCGATCCGGACATCTACGCGATCGGCGAGTGCGCGCTGTGGAACGGCAGGATCTTTGGCCTGGTCGCGCCGGGCTACGACATGGCGCGGGTGGTGGCGGCGCAGCTGTGCGCGGTGCGGGGAATCGCGGGATTGGGCACAGCGGCGGTCACGGCGCCCGCCGGCGAGGGGGCGGATGCGCGGCGGCCGGCCTTCACCGGCGCCGACATGAGCACCAAGCTCAAGCTGCTCGGCGTCGACGTGGCCAGCATCGGCGATGCGCAGGGCGCCACGCCGGGCGCGCTCAACTACCTGTTCAGCGACGAGGTCGCCGGCCACTACAAGAAGCTGGTGGTCAGCGCCGACAGCCGGACCCTGCTCGGCGCGGTGCTGGTCGGCGATGCCGGCGACTACGGCTCGCTGCTGCAGCTGGCACTCAACGCGATCCCGCTGCCCGAGCACCCGGAGGAGCTGATCCTGCCGGCGCGCGAAGGCGGCGCCAAGACCGGCATGGGCGTGGACCTGCTGCCGGACGCGGCGATGATCTGCTCGTGCAACAACGTCAGCAAGGGTGCGCTGTGCGCCTCGATCGCGGACGGCGCGACCACCATCGCCGCCCTGAAGAAGTGCACGAAGGCGGCGACCACCTGCGGCGGCTGCGGCCCGCTGGTCAAGCAGGTCCTCGATGCCGAGCTCAAGAAGGCCGGCGTGACCGTGCTCAACCACCTGTGCGAGCACTTCGCGCACTCGCGCCAGGAGCTGTTCCACCTGGTACGCATCGACCGGCTCAAGAGTTTCGACGCGGTGCTGCTGCGCCACGGCAAGGGCCGCGGCTGCGACATCTGCAAGCCGGCGGTCGCCAGCATCCTGGCCAGCGCCTGGAACGAGCACGTGCTCAAGCCCAAGCACCAGAGCGTGCAGGACACCAACGACTACTACCTCGCCAACCTGCAGAAGGACGGCACGTACTCGGTGGTGCCGCGCATCCCGGGCGGCGAGATCACGCCCGAGAAGCTGATCGTGATCGGCCGCGTGGCGCAGCGCTTCGGCCTGTACACGAAGATCACCGGCGGCCAGCGCATCGACCTGTTCGGCGCGCGCGTCGAGCAGCTGCCCCTGATCTGGAAGGACCTGGTCGATGCCGGCTTCGAGTCCGGCCACGCCTACGGCAAGGCGCTGCGCACGGTGAAGTCCTGCGTCGGCAGCACCTGGTGCCGCTACGGCGTGCAGGACTCGGTGCACATGGCGATCCGCATCGAGGAGCGCTACCGCGGCCTGCGCAGTCCACACAAGATCAAGATGGCGGTGTCCGGCTGCACGCGCGAATGCGCCGAGGCACAGGGCAAGGATGTCGGCGTGATCGCGACCGAGAAGGGCTGGAACCTGTACGTCGGTGGCAATGGCGGCATGAAGCCGCGCCACGCCGACCTGCTGGCCACCGACCTGGATGACGCCACCCTGGTGCGCTACATCGACCGCTTCCTGATGCTCTACATCCGCACCGCGGACCGCCTGCAGCGCACCTCGACCTGGATGGACAACATCGAGGGCGGCCTGGACTACGTGAGGAAGGCCGTGTGCGAGGACAGCCTGGGGATCGCCGCCGAACTGGAGGCCGAGATGCAGGCGCTGGTGGATACCTACGAGTGCGAGTGGAAGAAGGCGATCACCACACCGGAGACCCTGCGGCGGTTCCGCCACTTCGTGAACTCGCAGGAGCCCGACCCGAACATCCAGTTCGTCGACGAGCGCGGCCAGATCCGGCCGCTGAGCAGGATCAAAAAGAACCCGGAGATCGTGTGATGACCGTCGCTGCCAGGTGGACCTACGTGTGCCGCGTCGTCGACGTGGTGCCCAATTCCGGCGTCTGCGCCAAGGTCGGATCGAGCCAGGTCGCCGTCTTCCGGCTGGTCTCGCCCGGCGGTGAGGAGGAGGGCGTCTACGCCCTCGACAACCTCGATCCGCGCTCCGGTGCCAATGTGCTCGCGCGCGGCATCGTCGGTGACGTCGGCGGCGAGCTGGTGGTGGCCTCGCCGGTCTACAAGAACCATTTCTGCCTGAAGACCGGTCGCTGCCTGGAGGACGAGGGCTGGTCGGTGCAGACCTACGCGGTACGCGTCTCGGACGACGGCATGATCCTGGTGCGCGCGGCATGAGCCAAGGCCCATCCAGTGCCGAGGCGCTGCCATCCGCGGCCGGTGATCCGCTTGCCGCGCGCGGCGCCCGACCACGCCTGGTGGTGATCGGCAACGGCATGGCCGGGATCCGCACGGTCGAGGAGGTGCTCCGCCTGGCGCCGGGGCATTTCGACATCACGGTGTTCGGCGGCGAGCCGCACGGCAGCTACAACCGCGTCCTGCTGTCGCCGGTGCTTGCCGGCGAGAAGTGCTTCGACGACATCGTCACCCACCCGCGCGAGTGGTACGCGCAGAACGGCATCACGCTCCACGCCGGCGACCCGGTGGTCGCCATCGATCGCAAGCGGCGCGTCGTGCGCTCGCAATCCGGACTGGAGGCGGGATACGAGCGGCTGCTGCTGGCGACCGGCTCGCGGCCCTTCGTCATCCCGGTGCCGGGACACCCGCTGCCCGGCGTGATCGCCTTCCGCGACATCCAGGATGTCGACGCGATGCTCTCGGCCGCGCGCGACCGTCGGCACGCGGTGGTGATCGGCGGCGGGCTGCTCGGCCTGGAGGCGGCCAACGGCCTGCTGCGCCGGGGCATGCAGGTGACCGTCGTGCACGTGACGGACCGCCTGATGGACCGCCAGCTCGACAAGGTGGCGGCCGGGCTGCTGCGCGCGGCGCTGGAGAAGCGCGGCATGCGCTTCATGCTGCAGGCCGATACCGCCGCGATCACTGGGGAGGGCCGGGTCACGGGCCTGCGCTTTCGCGACGGCAGCCAGGTGCCGGCCGACCTGGTGGTGATGGCGGTCGGCATCCGTCCCGAGTTCCAGCTGGCGAAGGCGGCCGGCCTGCACTGCGAGCGTGCCCTGGTCGTCGACGACACCCTGCAGTCGCTGTCCGACCCCCGCATCTACGCGGTGGGCGAGTGCGTGCAGCACCGGCGCAGCACCTACGGGCTGGTCGCGCCGCTCTACGAGCAGGCGCGCGTCTGCGCGACGCACCTGGCGGGACTCGGGCACAGCCGCTACTCCGGCTCGGTGACCGCGACCAGACTCAAGGTGACCGGGATCGACCTGTTCTCGGCGGGTGATTTCATCGGCGACGAGCACACCGAGGACCTGGTGTTCCGCGACCCGCGGCGCGGCGTCTACAAGCGCCTGGTGCTCAGGGGCTCGCGCGTCGTCGGCGCGGTCCTGTACGGCGAGGTCGGCGACGGTCCCTGGTATTTCGACCTGATGCAGAAGGGCAGCAGCGTGGCGCCGTTCCGTTCGCGGCTGCTGTTCGGGCGCGCGTACTGCGAGGCGGCAGCCGAAGCGGAGCAGGCGGCCTGAACATGGACGGTGGTGCTCCAGTGGTGGCGACCAGGACGACCTGTCCGTACTGCGGCACGGGTTGCGGCGTCGACGTGCAGGTCAGGGACGGCGGAATCGAGGTGCGTGGCGATGTGCTGCATCCGGCCAACGCCGGGCGCCTGTGCGTGAAGGGCTCGGCCCTGGGGGACACGCTGGGGCCGCAGGGACGGCTGCTGTACCCCAGCCTGCATGGCCAGCGGGTCGACTGGGATCGCGCGCTCGACCACGTCGCGTCGAACTTCCAGCGCATCGCGCGCGAACACGGGCCCGATGCGGTGGCCTGGTACATCTCCGGCCAGTTGCTGACCGAGGACTACTACGTCGCCAACAAGCTGGCCAAGGGGTTCTTCGGTACCGCCAACATCGACACCAACTCGCGGCTGTGCATGTCCTCGGCGGTGGCGGGGCACAAGCGCGCGTTCGGCGAAGACATCGTGCCGGTCTCGTACGAGGACCTGGAGCGCGCCGACCTGATCGTGCTGGTCGGCTCCAACACCGCCTGGTGCCACCCGATCCTGTTCCAGCGCATCGTCGCCGCCAGGGAGCGGCGACCACAGATGAAGCTGGTGGTCATCGACCCGCGCCGCACCGCGACCACCGGGATCGCCGATCTGCACCTGCCGCTGCGGCCGGGGACCGATGTCTGGCTGTTCAACGGCCTGCTGTCCTTCCTGCACCGGCAGGGCGCGGTGGACACCGCGTTCGTCGAGCGCCACACCACCGGGCTGGCGCGTGCGATGGCCATCGCCGACCACACCGCTGGCGACCTTCGCTCGGTCGCCGCGCACTGCAGGGTGCAGGAACCGGCACTGGCCGCCTTCTACGAGCTGTATGCGCGCAGCGAGAGGGTGATCACGGCGTTCTCGATGGGCGTCAACCAGTCCAGCGCCGGCACCGACAAGGTCAACAGCATCATCAACTGCCACCTGCTCAGCGGGCGCATCGGCAAGCCGGGTGCCGGGCCGTTCTCGATCACCGGCCAGCCCAATGCCATGGGCGGGCGCGAGGTCGGCGGCCTGTCGAACATGCTCGCGGCCCACATGGACCTGGACCAGCCCGTGCATCGCCAGATCGTGCAGGGCTTCTGGCAGAGCCCGCGCATCGCCGAGCGGCCGGGCCTCAAGGCGGTGGAGCTGTTCCAGGCCATCGAGCAGGGCAGGGTGAAGGCGGTGTGGATCATGGGCACCAACCCGGTGGTCAGCCTGCCCAACGCCGACCAGGTCAAGCGCGCGCTGGCCAAATGCGACGGCACCCCGGCGCCCGTTCAGACGAAGCAGATCGCCGAGGCAACGCCGCATCCCGACGACGGCCACGGCCACTGACGCCGCCGCCCTTCGGTAGGTGACGAAACGTCATGACGGCCACCGCGCGTGGTGGCCGGATCCCGCGGCGGTGTCCGGATCAGGGTGAACCGTCGCTGCAACGAGACGCGGGACCGCGTGCAACAGCTCGTGCTCCGCATCGACGCGGAGATTTCGATCGATGACGTCACCGACGAGCTCGAAGG
>CAMLNE010000128.1 GCA_946481265.1 uncultured Panacagrimonas sp.
CAGGTCCAGGGCGATGTCCTTCTTGTTGCGATTGACGCCGATAAAATACGAGGCCGTGCCCTCTACGTTGGGCGGCCCCCAGGTGCGCGTCTCGTCGCCCATCGGCGGCTCGACTTTAAGCACGCTCGCACCGTGATCGGACAGGATCTGCGTGCAGTACGGACCGCCCAGCACGCGCGACAGATCAATCACCCGGAGGCCGGCGAGCGTACCGGCAGAGGATTTCTGCGACGAGGCAGGCATCAGTACGAGCGCGGCAGACCCATGACCTTTTCGCCGATGTAGTTGAGCACCATCTCGCGATTCAGCGGCGCGGTGCGCAGCAGGCGCACCATCGGGTACAGATCGAACATGCCGTACTCCTTGGTGAAGCCGTTTCCCCCGAAACATTGCAACGATGCGTCCACCGCGTGGATGCCGGCCTCAGCAGCGGCGTACTTCGCCATGTTGGCAAACTCGCCGGCAGGCAGGCGCTGATCAAAGGCCCAGGCGGCCTTGTGCGTCATCAGCCCGGCCATCTCGATTTCCGAATGCGCCATCGCCAGCGGATGCTGCAGCCCCTGATAGGCGCCGATCGGCACCTTGTTGAACACCTTGCGCTCGTTGGCATAGGCCACCGCCTTGCGCAGCGCGTAGCGTCCCAGGCCGACGCACAGGGACGAGAGGATGATGCGCTCGGGATTGAGCGTGTCGAACAGGATCTTGAAGCCGTCGTCGACGGTGCCCAGTGCGTCGGCCTCGCTCAGTTCCACGTCGTCAAAGAACAACTGCCACTGCGATTCCGGCATCGGGATGCTGACCGGAATCACGGTCTTGCTCACGCCCTTGGCGCGCATGTCCATGATGAACAGCGTGAAGCCGTCGGTCTTGCGGCTCACCTCACCGTGCGGCTTGGTACGGCTGACCACCAGCGCATAGTCTGCGGAATCGGCGTCGGTGATGTAGGTCTTCTGCCCCTTGAGCTTGAAGCCCTTGCCTTCGCGCCGCGCGATGGAGGTGATCTCCATCGTGTTGGACCCCGCGTTGGGCTCGGTGATGGCGAAGCAGAAACGGATCTCGCCGCGGCAGGCACCGGGCAGGTATTTCTGCTTCTGCTCTTCCGTGCCATGCATGGCGATCAGCGCCATCGACATGGTCGAACTGGTCACCAAGCTGAGCAGGGGAATCCCGTTATTGGACAGGCCCTCCATGAACAAGGCCATTTCCATCATGCCCTGGCCCGCGCCGCCGTAGGCCTCCGGCACCATGAGTCCCAGAAAACCGTCGGCAGCGACCTGCGCGAGCAACTCCTTTGGCGGCTGGTGCTTCTCTGCATAGCTCATCCAGTAGCGCCGGTCGTACTGCTGCGAGACCTTGTCGCCGTACTCCAGAATCATCCGCTGCTCGTCGCTCAGTTCAAAGTTCAAGTTCGATATTCCTCAGGAAAAATGGAGCCCGGCTCGACCCGCTGCCAACGATTCTGGATGCAGGATCTGCAAAGCGGGACACTCGCAACCCAGCGCGGCCAAGACGCAGCTTCGACGCGCCGGTGGCAACGCGAGCGCCCTTGCAGCGCTTACTGCGCCGACGGAAAGTTCGGCGGGCGCTTTTCGCGCACGGCCTTGACCCCTTCTGGCGCATCGCCGCCGAGGAAACAGAGCATCTCCATCGCCAGCGAGCTTTCGAAGATGGGGCGGGCCATGTTCATCCAGCCGTTGAGCGAGCGCTTGGTCAGGCGGATCGCGCCCTGGCTGCCGGCGGCCAGCTTGTCGGCGACCGACAGGGCCTTCTCCATCAGCTGTGCGCGCGGCACGCAGGCGCTGACCAGCCCGATGCGCTCGGCTTCCTTGCCGTCGATGAACTCGGCGGTGAGCAGGTAGTACTTGGCCTTGGCCATGCCGCAGAGCAGCGGCCAGATGATGGCCGCGTGATCGCCCGCGCCGACCCCGAGCTTGACGTGACCGTCGGTGATCTTGGCCTCCTCGGCCATGATGCTGATATCGGCGAGCATCGCGACCGCCAGACCGGCGCCGACGGCCACGCCGTTGATCGCGGAGATCACGACTTTCTCGCAATTCATGATGCTGTAGACCACCTCGGCGGCCTCCTGCATCACGACGCTGATCTCCTTGGGGTTGCCGACCATGTTGCTGATCCATTCCAGATCGCCGCCGGCGGAGAAGGCGCGGTCGCCGGATCCGGTGATGACCGCCACCTTGGTCTTCGCATCGTCGTGCACCACCTGCCAGATCTTGGTCAGCTCCCAGTGCAGGCGCGCGTTGGTCGCGTTCATGACCTCCGGCCGGTTGATGGTGATGACGAGCACGCCGTTGGCGCGGTGCTCGAACTTGAGGAACTGGAAGTCTTCGTAGGTCATGGCGATCTCGGTAGGAGGTGTGGGTCTTGGGGGTGCGAATTCAGACGATGCGGTAGATCATCGAGCCGGTAGCGACGAGGCGGCGTGCCTCGTTGTCTTCGACGATCTGGACGTCGCAGAAGATCAGTTCCTTGCCACGGCGGCGGACCTCGCCGGTGGCGACGATGGCCGTGCCCATCGCGGCGCCGACAAAATTTACGGTCAGGGTCACGGTGGAGGCTTTCATGCCGCGCGCGATGTCGTGGCCGGACCAGGCGGCAAGCGCGCCGGTCAGATCGAGCATGCTGGAGATCACGCCACCATGCAGCGCGTTGCCCCCGCCGCACAGGTCCATGCGATGCGGCAGTCGCACGACGGCGCGCTGGGGCGATGCTTCCAGTACCTCGATACCGAGCAGCTTCTGGAAGCCGATGTCGGGCCACATCTTGAGGAGCTGGGCAATCTGCGGGGCGACTTCGGATTGGTCAGACATGGGAAACCCTCGGATCGGTGAAAGATTTCAGGAATGAAGCTGCACGCGGCCGTTGCCGAGCACGACCAGCTCACGCGCCGCGACACGGGCGCGGAACGACCACAGCGTGCCGTCGCGCCAGATGTCCGTGGTCAGCGACTCGCCCGGATAGACCGGTGCCGTAAAGCGCGCATGGATCGATGCGATGCGGCTGGCGTCGTAGTCCAGCGCCTTGACCAGTGCGTGCCCCGCGACACCGAAGGTGCACAGTCCGTGCAGGATCGGACGATCGAACTTCGCCGCACGTGCCACCTTGGGGTCTGCGTGCAGCGGGTTGTCATCGCCCGACAGGCGATAGATCAGCGCCGCCTGCGGCAGCGTGTTCAAGGTGATCGACACATCTGGCGCGCGCGTCGGGAGCTCGTGCACCGGCGGCGTCGGGCCGGTCGGCGCGCCGATGCCGCCGTCGCCACGGCAGAACGTGGTGTTGGGCAGCGTCGCCAGCAATTCCCCGGTGGCGGCGTCGGTGATGACTCGCTCGGAATAGACAAGGATGCCCTTGCCGGCACCCTTGTCGACGATGCCGGTCACCCGTGTGCGGCCGATCAGTTCGCCTTCCGGCGGCGGCAGCTTGTGAATGATCAGGCCCTGCTCGCCGTGGACGATGCGCACCCAGTCCACGCCGGTATCCGGCTTCTTCCACCAGAAGCCGGGATGCCCGAGCACCACCGGATAGGTCGGCAGCACCTGCAGGCCGTCCTCGTAGACGTAGCGCAGCTGCTGCTCGTCCATCGGGTCCGCGCCCAGTCCGATCCCCAGCGCATAGAGCATGGTGTCCTTGCGCGTGTACTTCTGCCGGACCTCCGGAATCGGATAGTTCAGCAGCTTCTGGTAGTCGACCGCCATGGCTCAGATCGGGTCCCAGGAGAACACTTCGCCGCTGGTTTCCAGGGCGTAGAAGTCGGCCTTGAGCGCGGGGATCGCGTGCTCGGCAATGGTCTGCGGCGTCCAGCCCTCGCCGCGATGAACGCCGCGAATCGGACGTGGCTGGCTCATCAGGAAGATCTCGTTGGCGCGCACCGCGAAGATCTGCCCGGAGACCTCCTTTGCGGTGTCGCTGGCGAGGTACACCGCCATCGGCGCGATCTTGCCGGCTTCCATCTTCTTGAGTTTTTCCACCCGCGCCTGCTGCTGCGGCGTCTCGGTGGGAATAGAACCAATCATGCGGCTCCAGGCGAACGGCGAGATGCAGTTGGAGCGCACGTTGTAGCGCTTCATATCCATGGCGATCTGCTTGGACAGCGAGGCGATGCCGAGCTTGGCCGCGCCGTAATTGGCCTGGCCGTAGTTGCCGATCAGTCCTGAGGTGGAGGTCATGTGCACGTAGGCACCGGAGTTCTGCGCCTTGAAATGCGGCGCAGCGGCGCGCGAAACGTAGAACGTGCCGTTGAGGTGCACGTCGATGACGCTGCGCCACTCGTCGACGCTCATGTTGAAGAAGTAGCGGTCGCGCAGGATGCCAGCATTGTTCACCACCGCGTCGATGCGCCCGAAGGTATCCATCGCGCACTGCACGATGCGTCCCGCGGCCACCCAGTCCGACACGCTCTCGTAGCTGGCGACAGCACGGCCACCGCGGCTCTCGATCTCGCGTACCACTTCGGCGGCCGGCGTTTCGGCGGATTCGCTGCCATCCACCGAGACGCCGAGGTCGTTGACCACCACGGCCGCGCCCTCAGCGGCCATCAGCAGCGCCATATCGCGACCGATCCCGCGGCCGCTGCCGGTGATGACCACCACCTTGCCTTCCATCATCTTGCTCATGCGTACTCTCCCTGGTGTTGGTGTTGCGCTCAGGACGTCAGGCCCAGCACCTGTGAGGACAGGATGTTTCGCTGGATCTCGTTGGAGCCGCCGTAGATCGTCGCCGGTCGCGCGTTGTAGTAGCTGGTCAGCCAGTCGAAGGATTCGCCGCCGATGTCCACGTCACCCACTAGGCCACCGGCGCTGCCCGCCGTCTCGACCAGCAACTGCGAGATCTTCTGGTAGTTCTCGGTGCCGATGATCTTGAGCATGGACACGTCGGACCCCAGCGTCTCGCCGCGACGCACCTGATCGACGAAGCGCTCGTACAGCGCCGCGTGATCCAGCACGTCCAGCTTGTAGCGCGCGTAGGCGTCCATGAAGCCCTGGTCTTCGGTCAGGCCCAGCTGCAGCGCCAGTTCTTCCAGCCGCGCCATCGCGTACTGACTCTGCTTGGGGCCGCCGATGCCGATGCGCTCGAAACTCAGCAGCGCCTTGGCGATGGTCCAGCCGCGGTTCAGTTCTCCGACGATGTTCCCCTTGGGCACGCGCACGTCACGCAGGAAGGTTTCGCAGAATTCCTCGTGGCCGGCGAGATTGCGGATCGGCCGCAGCTCGATTCCCGGCGTGCTGGTTTCCGCCAGCAGGAAGCTGATGCCTTCCTGCTTCTTGGCCTTCTTGTCGGTGCGCACCAGCATGAAGATGTGGGTGGCGTCCTGGGCCAGCGAGGTCCAGGTCTTCTGTCCGTTGACGATAAAGTGATCGCCGTCCAGCACGGCCTCGGTGCGCAGGCTGGCGAGATCGGAGCCGGCGTTCGGCTCGGAGTAGCCCTGGCACCAGACATGCTCGCCGGAGAGGATCCTCGGCAGGTAGTAGGCCTTCTGTTCTTCGGTGCCGTGCTGGATCAGCAGCGGCCCGACCATGACGATGCCCATGTCCGGCGCGCGGCCGATGCCATGCAGCTCGAGTTCCTCCATGAAGATGAGCAGCTTCGACGGCGTCAGCCCCATGCCGCCGTACTTCTGCGGCCAGGCCGGCGCCAGCCAGCCCTGCTTCGACAGGGTGAGGTACCAGTCCCGCACCTGCACCCAGCGCAGCCGGGTCTTGGGATAGCGCAGATGTTCAGGGTAGTTCGCGTGAAAGAAGGTACGAACCTGGCTGCGGAAGTCATCGTCGGCCAGGGTGTTCCAGTCGGTCTTTTGCATGGTGTTCAGCCCTCGCTTCCGGCCACGGGAGGATTCAGGCGCACGTAGCGCCGGCGGTGTGCCTGGGCGTTGCCCAGCCAGGGCACCAGCGACAGCACCCGGTTGACGTAGAGACTGAGGTCGTACTCGTCGGTCACGGCAATGCCACCGTGCAACTGGATCGCCTCGCGCGCGGTGGACATCGCCGCCTCGGCGGCACGCGCTTTGGCACGGCTGGCCATGCTGCTGCGCTTGTGCTGCGGGACGTCGTCATCCAGCGCGGCGACCGCCTGGCCGACCACGGCACGGGCCAGTTCCTCCTGGATCAGCATGTCCGCCGAACGATGCTGCAAGGACTGGAAGCTGCCAATGGCCTTGCCGAACTGCACGCGCGTCTTGATGTAGTCCAGCGTCATCGCGCGCATGCGCGTGATCAGCGCGAGCAACTCGACGGCGTTCATGACCAGCGCCTCGTCGAGCGCAGCGGCCAGATCGGCGCGGGCCAGGGTGAGCGCAGCGGCTGCGTTCACCCGCAGCTTCGTGGCCTTCAGGCGCGCCAGCGAAGTGCCGTCGGCCTGCGCCTCGTGTTTCACTTCGAGCCCGCTGCTGCCGGGCTCCACGGCGAACAGCGCGACACCTTTTGGCGTGGACGCCAGCAGCAGATACACGGTGGCACCGCTGCCCGGGCGCACGAAACGCGCCTCGCCATCCAGCATCCAGCCCTCGCCCGCAGGTACCGCGGTGAACGGTGGCTGCTCGAGTTCCAGGCTGCCGGCCACGTTCTGCCACACGAGGCCCGGCACGGCCGTGCCGGCGGCCAGCGCGCCGAGCAATTCATCGCGCCGCGCGGACTTCGCACATCGCCGCAACGCCCCCGCCGCCAGCACGGCGACCGGCACAATGGGCTCTGGCGCGAGCTGCGCGGCGAGTCCCTCGATCACCACGCGCGCTTCGGCAAAGCCCAGGCCGAAACCGCCGAATTCCTCGGGCAGCAGCAGGCCGGTCCATCCCTGCCCCGCAAGTTCCTCGAACATCGCCGGATCGAATTCCGGCTGCGCCTTGCGCAGCTTGCGCGCGCGCGTCAGCGGCAAGCGGCCCGCCGCGAAGGCGGTGACGCTGTCGCGGAGCAGTCGAACCTGGTCTTCGCGTTCGGCCTGCACGGTTGCGTCCGGAGCGGGTTGGGCACTCATCGTCTTGAATCCCTCAGTAGCTTTTCGGAAGGCCGAGCACTTTCTCGGCGATATGGCACAGGATCAATTGCGGGCTGATCGGTGCGATGCGTGGAATCATCATCTCGCGCAGGTAGCGTTCGACGTGGTACTCCTTGGCATAGCCCATGCCGCCGTGCGTGGCGACCGCGCGCGTGCAGGCGCGAAAGCCCACCTCCGCGGCGTAGAACTTGGCGGCATTGGCGTCCGGCCCGCAGGGCAGGCCCTGGTCGTACTTCCAGCCGGCGCGGCGCGTCATCAGCTCGGCGGCTTCGAGTTCTATCCAGCTTTCCGCCAACGGATGCTGGATCGCCTGGTTCTGGCCGATGGGGCGACCGAACACCACCCGCTCCTTGGCATAGTTCACCGCGCGGTTCAGCGCAGCACGCCCCAGCCCCACCGCCTCGGAGGCGATCAGCACGCGCTCCGGATTCAGGCCATGCAGGATGTATTCGAATCCGCGGCCTTCCTCGCCCACGCGGTCCTCGTCGGATACCGGCAGGCCGTCGATCGCCAGTTCGTTGGAATCCACGCAGTGGCGGCCCATCTTGTCGATCTCGCGGATATCGACGTAGCGACGATCCAGAGGCGCGTAGAACAAGGTCATGCCCTGCGTGGGCTTATTGCACTGCTCGATAGGCGTCGTGCGCGTAAGGATCAGAATCCTGTCCGCGACTTGTGCGGTGGAAATCCACACCTTGCGCCCGTGCAGCACGTAGCCCCCCTTGACTCGCTCCGCGCGCGTCTTCAGGTGCGTGGTGTCGAGGCCCGCGTCGGGCTCGGTCACGCCGAAACAGGCTTTCTGCTCACCCTTCACCAGCGGTGGCAGGTAACGATGTTTCTGCTCCTCGGTGCCGTACACGACCACCGGCTGCAAGCCGAAGATGTTCATGTGGATCGACGAAGCACCCGACAGGCCGGCACCGGATTCGGCGATGGTCAGCATCAGGATGCTGGCCTCGGTGATGCCCAGCCCCGAGCCGCCATAGGCTTCGGGCGTGCAGATGCCGAGCCAGCCGGCATCGGCCATCGCGCGGTGGAAGTCGTGCGGAAAGCCGCCGTGCTTGTCCTTCTCCAGCCAGTAATTGGCATCGAAGCGCGAGCACAGTGTGCGCACCGCCTCGCGGATGCTGTCGTGCTGTTCGTTGGGCTGGAAGTTCAAGGGGGGTCAGGGCTCTCGGGTCTGGGTCGGCGGCGGTGGCCGACACACCAGCGATCTAACAAGCGTTCGACAGTTTAACGGCCTATGGACCATGCCTGCAATGCGTTGAGCGCGCCCCGCACCCAGCGCCGCATCGACGCGAGTCCGCCAACAATCAGGCCGCGCGACAGCGCACGCGCAGGCCCTCGAGCCCGCGCACGATCATCGAGTCGCTGAACCGCGGCGTCTCCACCAGCTCGATGTCGCGCAATTTTTTCAGCAGGATCGGCCAGCCGATGCGCGCCTCCATCCTGGCCAGCGGCGCGCCGAGGCAGAAGTGGATGCCATAGCCAAAGGTCAGGTGCGGATTCGGATCGCGCGAAATATCGAAGCGGTCGGGATCGGCGAACACGGCGGGATCGCGGTTGGCCGCGGCCACGAACTGGAAGATGCGACTGCCCGCCGGCACCCGCTGTCCGTGCAGTTCCACGTCTTCGTTCAGCACGCGCACACCGGCCAGACCCGGCCCATCCCAGCGCAGGATTTCCTCGACCGCGTTCTCGACCTGCCCGCGGTCGTGCAGGCCGTCGCGCAGGCGCTGCAACTGCTCAGGCCAGCGCAGCAAGGCATACAGGCCGTTGCCGAACAGCTGTGTCGTGGTTTCGTGACCGGCGAACAGCAGCAGCACGCAGGCGGCGACGAGCTCGTCCTCGGAAAGAAAATCACCCTTCTCCTCGGCAGCGACCATGCGCGCGACGATGCCGCCGTCCGGATGCCGGCGCAGCCGTTTGGCCATCTGCCCGAAATAATCGTGCATCTCGCGGATCGCGGCGTCGGCACGGCCGTAGCGATCGGGCGACAGACGCGAGGTCAGCACGAAGGAGGCCAGTTCATCCGACCAGCGCTTGAGATGCGCCACGTCTTCGCGCGGCACGCCGAGAATTTCGGCGATGACCATCGCCGGCAGCGGGTAGGCGAAGGCGCGGATGAAATCGACTTCGCCGTCCTGCTCCGCGAGTTCGTCCACCAGCGATTCCACCATCTCGGCGATGCGCCCTTCCATGTGCACCAGGGCCGAGGTGGTGAAGGCCTTGTTCATCAGGTTGCGCACGCGGCCGTGATCGGGCGGATCGTTGAATACGGCCCACAGCGAAAGATTCTTCTCCAGCGCCGCCAGGCGCTCGCGCCGCGTAGGGTCCATGTGCGCGAAGAACGGCCGCAGGCGGTTGGCCGAGTAACGCGGATCGCGCATGGAATTGCGCACGTCCTCGTAGCGCGTGATGACCCAGCCCGCCATCGCCTCGCTGTAGTGCAGGGGTTCGTGCTCGCGCAGCCGCGCCAGCGCCGGGAAGGGGTTCTGGATCACCTCCGCGTCGCGCGGGTCGAAGTGCTCGGACGAGGTCATGGTCGCGATTCCGGTGGAGCCTTGCTGCTCAGACTCGCTCGACGATCAGCGCAATCCCTTGTCCTACGCCGATGCACATCGTGCAAAGGCCATAGCGTCCGCCGCTGCGTTCCAGTTGCGCCACCGCGGTCATGACCAGGCGCGCGCCGGAGGCGCCCAGCGGATGACCGAGCGCAATCGCTCCGCCGTTCGGATTGACCCGCGCATCGTCGTCGGCAAGCCCCAGGTCGCGCGTCACGGCAAGACCCTGCGCGGCAAAGGCCTCGTTGAGTTCGATCACGTCCATCTGGTCGATGGCCAGGCCCGTGCGCGCCAGAAGTTTCTTCACCGCCGGTGCCGGCGCAAAGCCCATGATGCGCGGCGCGTTGCCAATGGTGGTGGCCGCCACCACGCGCGCGCGCGGCTTGAGCCCGTGACGCTTCGCGCCCTCGGCCGAGGCGATCAGCATCGCGCAGGCGCCGTCGTTGACCTGCGAGGCATTGCCGGCGGTCACCGAGCCGTCCGGGCGAACGATGCCCTTGAGCTTGGCCAAGCCCTCAAGGCTGGTGTCGGGACGCGGCGGCTCGTCGGTGTCCAGGCATAGCGCTTCGCCCTTCCTTTGCGGCAGCAGCACCGGCTCGATCTGATTCTTGAAGAAGCCCTCGGCCAGCGCACGGGCGTAACGCTGCTGGCTGCGCAGCGCGAACGCGTCCTGCGCGGCGCGTTCGATGCCGAACTGCTCGGCCACGTTCTCGGCCGTCTCGGGCATGCTGTCCACGCCGTAGCGCGCCTTCATCAGCGGGTTGATGAAACGCCAGCCGATGGTGCTGTCCTCGATCTTCACCGCACGCGCAAACGCGCCGTCGGCCTTGGCCATGATGAAGGGCGCGCGCGTCATGCTCTCCACGCCACCGGCCATCAGCAGGTCGCCCTCGCCCGCCTTGATGAGATCGGAAGAGCGTCGGGTAGGGAAAGAGT
>CAMLNE010000129.1 GCA_946481265.1 uncultured Panacagrimonas sp.
CCCGTAGCACCACCAGTCGCGCCTCGCGCAACAACAGCCCGCGCTCGCTGATGCTCGCCTCCGCGCGAACGACGCGCACGAGACTCCCGCTCGCCGCCTCGCCACTGCGCACAGCTAGCGCTGCCTGCACGCGGCAGGAAGGCCCGCATGCCGGCGCTGTCCTCCCTCGATCCCCAGCTCGCCACCCTGGTCGATCGCGCGCCGCCCGGCCGTGAGTGGCTCTACGAGGTCAAGTTCGATGGCTATCGCATGCTCGCCCGCCTCGACGGCGGGCGGGTGGCGCTGCGCTCGCGCAACGGCCTGGACTGGACCGCCACGCTGCCCGGCATCGCCGCGGCGCTCGAGACGCTCGCGGCAGACCAGGCCATCGTCGATGGCGAGCTGTGCTATGTCGACGACGCCGGCCGCAGCGACTTCCAGAAACTTCAGAACCACATGCCGCGCGGCAGGAGCGGCGGCACGCCGTCGCCTCGGCTGATGTACTTCATCTTCGACCTGCTGTTCTGCGACGGCCGCGACCTGCGCGCCGAGCCCCTGCTGGAGCGCAAGCTGCTGCTGCGCAGCCTGCTCGGCGCCAAGCCGGCGCGGCCACTGGCCTACAGCGACCATCTCGATGGCGACGGTGCCACCGCCTTCCTGCAGGCCTGCCGCGCCGGGCTCGAAGGCCTGATCGCCAAGCGGCGTGACGCGCCCTACCGCGAGGGACGCGGCCGCGACTGGCTAAAGCTGAAGTGCCAGAAGCGCCAGGAGTTCGTGATCGTCGGCATGATCCGCACGCCCGGCAGCCGACAGGGCTTCCGCTCGCTGGTGCTGGGCCTGCGCGAGGACAACGGCAAGCTGCGCTTCGCCGGGCGCGTCGGCACCGGCTTCTCGCAGGCGTCGCTGCGCGATCTGGCGGCGCGCCTGGCCAAGCGCGTGTCCGACCGCTCGCCGCTGGAGAATCCGCCGCGCCTGGCCGGCGTCACCTGGGTCAGGCCGGACCTGGTCTGCGAGGTCGAATACACCGAGCTCACCGCCGAGGGCTCCCTGCGCCATCCCTCGTTCCAGGGCCTGCGCGAGGACAAGCCGGCCACGCAGGTGAAGCAGGAAAGACCGGTGCCGGTCGTGCAGGCACTCGACTCGGGCCAGCCGGCGCGCGGCGCGGGACGCAAGCCCAGCCGCGCCACCGACGACGGCGATAGCGACACTGGCGACGATCGCGACGACGCGGTGATGGGCGTGCGCATCACCCATCCCGCACGCGTGATGGACGACCGCTCGGGCGTCACCAAGCTGGAGCTGGCGCGCTACCACGAGCAGGTGATCGCGCTGTCGATGCCCTACCTGGCGAATCGGCCGCTGGCGCTGGTGCGCTGCCCGGAAGGCGGCGCGCACCAGTGCTTCTTCCAGAAGCACGTCATGCGCGGCGCGGGGCCGCACATCATCAAGGGCCGCGCCGGCGGACAGGAAGTCCTGTTCATCGACGAGCCGGTCGGCGTGATCGAGCTGCTGCAGTTCAACGCCATCGAGCTGCACGGCTGGGGCGCCACCATGGCCGCGCCGGGGCAGCCCGACTGGTTCGTGATCGACCTGGATCCGGATACGCAGCTGGGCTTCGCCAAGGTGGTGGAGGCGGCGCTCGAGGTGCGCGAGGCGCTCGCCAGCGTGGGCCTGGCCTCCTGGGTGAAGACCACCGGCGGCAAGGGCCTGCACGTGGTGGTGCCGCTGGAGCGCGAGGCCGGCTGGGAGGAGGTGAAGGGATTCACCCAGGCGATCGCGCGCTCGCTGGAGCAGCGCGCCCCCGATCGCTACGTGGCCACCATGTCCAAGGCCCGGCGCGTCGGGAAGATCTTCATCGACTACCTGCGCAACGGCCAGGGCGCGACCGCGATCATCCCGTACTCGCCACGCGCGCGACCCGGCGCCACGGTGGCGATGCCGGTGGACTGGAAGGACCTGCGCGGTCTGGACCCCAAGGAGTTCAACGTGCGCAGCGTGCCGAAGTGGATCGCCAAGCGCCGCCGCGATCCCTGGCGCGATTTCCTCGACAAGCCGCAGCGCCTGCCCAGGCTGGACTAGCCTTCACATACCCGGCCCGAGCCTTGCGGCTGGCGTGCTAATCCTTCTGCGCGCCCTCGCGGACCCAGCGCTCGATCAGTTCGAGCTGCTCGGTCGGAAACGGCTTGGGCGGGTCGTACATCGGCATCGCGGTACCGCTGCCGCCGGCATCGAGGTGGGTGCCCTTGAGCTTGTGCAGCAGGTAGCTCTTGGCCGGTTCGCCGGGAGTGACGCGCGGCATGGGTGCCTGGGTGCTCGGCGCCATGAGCGAGGCATGTGAATCGCGCCGGCCGAGGTTCAGGCCGCCGTTCTCGGCGCCGGTGACATGGCAGAACACGCACTGCGAGTCGAAGATCGGCTGCACCTGGGTCTTGAAGCTGACCGGCGTGTCGGCGGCATGCGCCGACGGCATCAGCAGCCAGGCGGCGATGGATGCGGCCAGGGCCAGGGCGACGCTGGCCAGACCGGCCTTGTTCTGCTCTTTCATCGTGCGGGGCTCATGCGGTGCGGACGGCCTCGGCGCTGGCGGCTTCGCCCGCCAGCCAGCCGTAGGTGAGTGCGGGGCCGATCGTGCCGCCGCCGGCCCAGTAGGCCTGCGCGGCCGGATGCGCCACGCAGTTGCCGGCCGCGTACAGGCCGGGAATCGGCCGGCGCTGCGCGTCGAGCACGTGACCCTTGGGATCGACCACCGGTCCGCCCTTGGTGTCCAGCGTGCCGGCGCCGAGGATCACCGCGTAGTACGGCCCCTCGCCGGCGATCGGGTGCATCGTGATATTCGGATGCGGGTTGGGCGCCTTGGCGGCATTCATGAACTGGAACGCGATCTCGATGGTCGCCTCGCCGCGCGAATAGTCAGCGTCCTTGCCGGCCGTCGCGAAGCCGTTGAAGCGCTCGATGCTGTCGCGCAGGTTCTGGACGAAGGACTTGTCCAGCGTGTAGCCGCCGGTGTGCCGCGCGATGCCGGCCAGGCGCAGCTCGATGTTGGTGGCCAGCTCGTCCAGGCTCGCGCCCTCGATGACCTGGGGCAGCTTGGCGTTCGCGGCGGGAATCGGGTCGTAGCCGGCGTAGTGTTGCGCCGTGCGCGCGTCCCAGATCATGAATCCGAACAGGTTCGGATACTCGGCGCGCACCGGGTCCCAGGTGAAATGCGTCTGCGTGCGCTCGTTGTACTGGATCTTCTCGTTGACGAACCGGCGCCCGTAGCGGTTGACCTGGATCATGCTGTCGCCCGGTGTCGACCAGACGTCGACCGGCACGCTGCGCGTCTTGAGCGCGACCTCGACCGGGACCTGGCCCCACCAGGCGTGGCCCATGTTGCCGAGCACGGCGCCGGCGCGCGTGGCGATGTTGATGAAATCGCCGGTGCTGCCGGGTGCGGCGCAACCGCCCCAGATGTGGCCGCGCAGGTGCTCGCGCGCAAGCACCGGATCGTGCGTGAAGCCACCGGTGCAGAAGATCACGCCCTTGCGCGCGCGGAACCGCACCGGCGCATCGTCGCCACGATCCACGCTCAATCCCACCACGGCACCGTCGGCGTTGCGGATGACATCGAGCACCTTGTGATCGAGCAGCAGCTGGGCCGGCTTCTTGTCCAGGCCCCTGGCCAGCTGCTGGACCAGCGCCGGACCGGCGCCGCCGTTCTTCGGCCACACCACCAGGTCGGGATTGCCGCTGACATCCGGCACCAGCGAGCGGCCACGCCGCACCTTGTTCTCCGGCAGGTCGGAGTAGTAGTCGGGATAGGCCTTGTCTTCCCAGGTCAGCCAGGGCATCGGCTTGAGGCCGGTGCTCTTGCCGAGCGCCTCGAGCACCTTGTCGCCGTTGTCGTAGAACGTGGCGAGCAGGTCGAACTCGGCCTGGCTCAGGCCCAGCAGGGGATCGTCGGCCACGTAGCGCGTCGGGTGCGACAGGCGCGCCATGTAGCGCAGCGCATCGAGGCGCTCGTCGGCCACGCCCTGGCTTTTGAGGTAGCCGTTGTTGGGAATCCAGAACACGCCGCCGGACTTGGCGGTGGTGCCACCCTGGAACGGCATCTTCTCCAGCAGGATCACGCTGGCGCCCTTGCCCACCGCGGCCAGGGCCGCGGCCAGTCCGGCGGCGCCGGAGCCGACGATCAGCACGTCGGCCTCGCCCGCCCAGCTGGCTTCGCCTGCGGTTCCGGCGGCCGAAGCGGACAGCGGAATCAAGGAGGCGGCAGAACCCGCCGCCAGGCCCTTGAGGACCGCGCGCCGCGAGGCCAGGCGCGCAGCGCCGGATGCGGAGGAGTTGGATCGCGTCACTGGAAATCTCCTTGAGGCTTCGATCTTCGGCTCCGTGATCGGAGCTGCTGGTTATAGGTGCCGGGCGACCGCATCGGCCTGCCCGGCGGTGCGACGGACCGGCCCATCACCGAAGGCGGTCGGCGGCGCCGCTTACTTCAGTGCGTCGGCGACCTTGTCGGCTGCCATCCACTTGTCGAGCACGTGCAGGTTGTGGCGGATCAGCATCTCCGCGTCCTGCAGGATCATGTGGTCCTTGGCACGCGACTCCAGTCCCTGCTGGATACGCTCGCAGTTGGTGACGTCCTCCAGCACCACCTCGGCCCAGCGGCAGGCGTAGTGCTCGAGCTGCAGGCGATGGCGGATCGAGGCGGTCTTCGGGATGAAGATGCGCAGGGTCCAGTGCGTGCGGTCGTAGGCCACCGGCCAGAACTCGTGGGTCCAGAAGCCGCCGGTCGAGTAGTCGATGTTGAAGTTCGGGAAGATCCAGGTGACATCCGCCGACCAGTTCGGGTTCTTGGTCGGGTTGATCGCCGGGTGCGCGGCCAGCGCCCGTGCGTTCTCCGCCGAGTCGCCGCCGAGCACGCCGCCGGTGTCCTGGATGTAGACCAGGCGCTCGACCTTTGATGCCGGGGCCGGCACGTAGGTCGGGTTGCCGTAAGCCGAGAAATGTCGGTGGATGCCGTGCGCGCGCGCGCTCAGCGGCCGCGCGTAGCGGTTGTCCTCGGGGTGCGCGAAGCCGGGCGCCAGCGTGGCCGGGTGCAGCGAGGGCACGTGGTAGGGCTCGGCGAAGGCGTCCGCGATGAGCTTCCAATTGGCCTTGAAGTCGGCCTGGATGACGATCGTCTCGTCGAGGTTGAAGTACGGGATGCCGGCGTAGGTGCGGCCGAACGGCCCGAGGAACTCGGCGAGCGAGACCTCCGGCTTCTTCTGCAGGTTGATGAAGATGAAGCCTTCCCAGACGTCGCAGGCCACCGGCGTCAGGCCGCAGCTCTTCTTGTCGACGTCGAAGAAATGCTTCTGGTCCGGGATGCCGGCCAGTTCGCCGTCGTCCGTCCGGTAGGACCAGTTGTGATAGCGGCACACCAGGCGCTCGGCCTTGCCGCAGGACTGGTTCACCACCAGATTGCCGCGATGGCTGCACACGTTGTGGAAGGCGCGCACCTTGCCGTCCTTGCCGCGCGTGACCAGGATCGAGGCCTTGCAGACCTCGATCTGCTTGACGAAGAAGCTGTGCGTCTCGGGCAGCTGCTCGATGCGGCCCGCGTACAGCCAGGCACGCCTGAAGACGCGCTCGCGCTCACGCTCGAAGAACTCGGGCGAGCGGTACGGCTCCACCGAGACCGGTCCGGTCGACAGGCCGGCGTCGAGCGTGAAGCACTCCTCGGCGATGACGTGACGCGGCGGCGCGGGTGGATTCATGACTGCGCTCATCTTCAGCTTCTCCTCAGATCCGGCCGCCGTGCGGCCAAGGTCCCTGCGTGATGCGAACCGCGCTGGGCCAGGTCGAATCGAATGCCCGCGGCTGGCCGTGCATCTCCACCGCGATTGCGGCGTGGTTCATGGCCAGCAGCAGCTTGAACAGGCGCTCGGCATCCGCCGGCATGCTGTCCAGCTCGAACTGCTCGAGATGGGCGATGCCCTCCTCGGCGCGCGGCACGATGGCGTCGTAGAAAGCCTGGATGTCTTCCATCTGCGCCGTCGAACGCGCCGCGCGCCGGGCGTCGTTGGTGTCATGCACCCAGTAGGCGACGAAGGGCTCGAGCGCCTCGAATCCGGCCGGCAGCGAGGGGTCCGCGGTCTTGCGCGTGTTCATTCGACGCTCACTGCGTTGCGTGGAGCCGCGACTTTGGCGCCGTTGCCCGCGTGCGCACTGCCGTTGCCGCGCTGCTGCAGCGGCTGCTCGCCGACGCTGGTGCCGGCGACGGCGAAGTGCTCGGGCTGCATCTCGTTGATCATGATGCGCACCGACTCGCGCTTCACGCCCAGCGAGTCCACCAGCGCATCGGTCACTGCCGCGATCATCGCGCGCTTCTGCGCGGTGCTGCGGCCTTCCAGCATGTTCACCTGAATGATCGGCATGCGCGTCTCCTGTCGCTCGCTCGTTCTGATCTGCATCGAGGGTAGGTCTGCACTTGCGCCAGCGTCCAATACTCTTGATGGATGAGGCGATACCCCGCGAGTATCATGATTCCGCCTCCTCGCAGGTTTTCTTTCACGCATGACGCTTGCCGGCATCGAATTGCGCCACCTGCGCTACTTCGTCGCGGTGGTGGAACAGCGCACGTTCCGCGCGGCCGCCCTGCGCCTGCATGTCTCGCAGCCACCGTTGACGCGACAGATCCAGCAACTCGAGGAGGCGCTCGGCGTGCGCCTGCTCGAACGCAGCGCGCGCGGTGCCGAGCCCACCGCCGCCGGCCGCGTGTTCTATGCCGAGGCGCGCAACCTGCTGACCCTGGCCGAACAGGCCGCCGAACGCACGCGCATGGCCGGCGACGGCCGGCTGGGACGTCTGGACATCGGCGTGTTCGGCTCGGCCGTGCTCGGCGCGATCCCGAAGATCGTGCAGCGCTTCCGCCAGAGTCATCCGCAGGTCGAGCTGGTGCTGCACAGCCTGGACCGCCTGGACCAGGTCAAGGCGCTGCGCGAGCGTCGCATCACGGTGGGCTTCAACCGCTATTTCGCCGACGAGCCCGACCTGAGCTGGGAAGTGATCCAGACCGAGCAGATGGTGGTGGTGCTGCCCGAGCAGCATCCGCTGGCGACGCGCGAGGTGCTGAGCCTGGCCGAGATCGGCCGCGAGCCGCTGATCCTCTACCCGCGCACGCCGCGCCCCGGCTTCATCGACCAGATGATGCGCATGTTCAACCTGCGCCGGATCACGCCCAACGTCAGCCAGGAAACCGACGACATGGTCACCGCGGTGGGCCTGGTCGCCAGCGGCGCCGGCCTGAGCCTGGTCACCGACTCCGGTCGCAACCTGCGGGTACCGGGCACGGTGCAGGTGCCGCTGCGCGCCGCCGACCAGGCCACGGTGGACCTGTGCGTGATCCACCGGCGTGAGGACGACTCGCCGCTGCTGCTGGAATTCCTGCAGGAAGCGCGCACGCTCGGAGCGCAGGCGACGCCTGGAGGGCCGCGGACATCGCGTCCGTCAAGCCGACGCAAGCGGCGGTAGGGAGCCCGCACCGGATCGTCCGCGCCGGTGCGCAGCAGGCCGCCGGACGCGGTTCGAGATGCCTCGATCAGCGTCGCCGCCCTCACGACAAGGGCGCGACGGGCAGAGAAACGACGCCGGGATCCGGCTGCCGGCGCGCACGCCGCCTTACGGCGCACATCGCCGCATCGATACGGTCCCGGCATCGCAGGGACGTGGCGAAGGTATTGGAGAAATCGGCGCGGCCCCGCTAGCGTGCATCGACGACCCGCATGCAGAGCCGATCGCCATGCCCACCGCCGCCCCGCTGACCCGTGCCTCGATGGAGGCCCACATCCGCGCCTATTTCGAGGCCTGCAACTCGGGCGACCCGGAACGGATCGCCGCGTACTTCGAGCCGGATGGCGTGCACTATTTCCCGCCCGGCATGTACGGCGGGCCGTTCCGCGGCGGGCTGGAGATCGGCAAGCGCTGGCAGGCGGCGGTGCAGAATTTCGGCAGCTACTGGACCGTGGACCATTTCATCGGCGAACCGGAAACGCGCCGCGCGGTGATCGAGTGGACGCATTTCAAGCGCGCGCAGAACACGATGCTGCGCGGCGACGAGTGGTACCTCTTCAGTGAGGCGGGGCTGATCCAGGAGATCCGCGCGTACTACGCCTCGCCGCAGGATCGCGGGCTCGCGGCGCTGGAACTGGGCGGCTTCGATTACGAGGGACGCGGGTATCCCCTGAAGGCGCCCCCGCTGAAGTGAGGCTCTCCCCTGGCCCGGACCAGATCCGGACCGCGGCGATCACGCGACAGCACCGGACGGCGTCCGGCCACGCCCGCGACGCTCGCCTGACCCACCTTTGGATTTTCGAGGACGCGACGTGAGCAAGGTGATGTCCGGCATCTTCATCGGCGGCGAATGGGTCGATTCGGGCAGCACGGCTGCCAACGTCAATCCTTCCGATACCGGCGACATCGTCGGCGAGTACGCCCTGGCCGATGTGGCGCAGGTCGCCGCGGCGGCGAGCGCGGCGCGCGCCGCCTTCCCCGCGTGGAGCAGCACGACGCCGCAGCAGCGCGCCGACATCCTCGATCGTGCCGGCAGCGAGATCCTCGCGCGCAGCGCCGAGCTCGGCCGGCTGCTGTCGCGCGAGGAAGGCAAGACGCTGCCCGAGGGCATCGGCGAGGCGGCGCGCGCCGGGCAGATCTTCAAGTTCTTCGCCCAGCAGGCGGTGCGCCTGAGCGGCCAGGCCGGCGCGTCGACGCGTCCCGGCATCTCGATCGAGGTCTCGCGCGAGCCGATCGGCGTGTTCGGACTGATCACGCCCTGGAATTTCCCGATCGCGATCCCGGCCTGGAAGCTGGCGCCGGCCCTGGCCTTCGGCAACTGCGCGGTGCTCAAGCCCTCAGAGTTCACGCCGGCATCGGCCACCGCCCTGGTCGACATCCTGGCGCGCGCGGGCCTTCCGGCCGGCGTGCTGGCGCTGGTCAACGGGGCGGGCGCCGAGGTCGGCAGGGCACTGGTCGAGTCGCACGACATCGACGGCATCAGCTTCACCGGCTCGGTGGCGACCGGTCGCGGCATCGCCCAGTCCGGCGGCGCGCGCATGCTGCGCGTGCAGTGCGAGATGGGCGGCAAGAATCCGCTGGTGGTGGTCGATGACGCCGACCTCGATGTTGCCGTCAACGCCGCGCTCAACGGCGCCTTCTTCTCCACCGGCCAGCGCTGCACGGCCTCGTCGCGCCTGATCGTCACCCAGGGCATCCACGATCGCTTCGTGGCACGCCTGGTCGAGCGCCTGCGCACGCTGAAGGTCGACCATGCGCTCAAGGACGGCACCGAGATCGGCCCGGTCATCCACGAGGCGCAGCTCGACAAGAACCTGCGCTATCTCGATATCGCGAAGGCCGAGGGCGCGACCCTGGCCTGCGGCGGCGAGCGCCTGCAGCGCGACACGCCGGGCTGGTACCAGGCGCCGGCGCTGTTCACCGGCACGAACAACGCGATGCGCCTGAACCGCGAGGAGGTGTTCGGCCCGGTGGCCGGCGTGATCCGCGTGCGCGATTACGACGAGGCGCTGGCGGTGGCCAACGACACCGAGTTCGGTCTCTGCGCCGGCCTGTGCACGACCAGCCTGAAGCACGCCACGCACTTCCGCCGTGCCGCGCAGGCCGGCCTGGTCATGATCAACCTGCCGACCGCCGGGCTGGACTACCACCTGCCCTTCGGCGGTCGCAAGGCCAGCAGCCATGGTCCGCGCGAGCAGGGCGAGGTCGCGCTGGAGTTCTACACGCAGGGCAAGACGGCCTACATCGCGGCCTGAGTTCCATGCGGGCGCGGCATGGCGTGTCGCGGCTGAGCGTGTTGGCAGGCAGCGCGCCGCAGGGCTAACGTCGACCCTTCCAGGCGATCGGCTCGTCCGCGACCGCAGGCTCAGGCGCGGCATGGGCCGTCGCAGGATGCTGCTGGAGAACAAGCCGCCGGCATGCGCGCCGGCGGGCGTATCGGCCTTCGGGCCAGTGGCCGCTCACGAACCGATGTGGGCGGCCGAGGAGGTCTGCGATGCAGCGGCGCGAGCCATGGACCGTGCAGGAGACCAAGCTGATCCCGCCGACCCGGCCCGGCGGCCTGATCGAGCGCAGGAGTCTGCTGGATGCGGCCATTGCCGGTGCCGCGGGGCGCCTGCTGCTGGTGGTCGCGGCGGCAGGCTTCGGCAAGTCCAGCCTGCTGGCCGGGCTGCACCGCGAACTGTCCGCACAGGGTCACGCGGTCGGCTGGATCAGCCTGGATGCGGCGGACAACGACCACGCGCGCTTCCTGTCGCACCTGGTCGAGGCGATCCGTCCGCACGACGCCCGCTTCGGCACGGTGATCACGACGCTGCTCCGTTCCGGCGCGCCGCTGCCGGCGGCCACCCTGCGCAGCGGGCTGCTCAACGAGCTGGCCGCGTTCGACCGGCCCATCCACGTGTTCCTCGACGACTACCACCTGATCGGCGATGCGGACGTGCGCGAGACGGTCAACGCGCTGCTCGCCGCACCGCTGGCAGAGATCGCC
>CAMLNE010000130.1 GCA_946481265.1 uncultured Panacagrimonas sp.
CGATTCTCCTCGTCCTTCTTGGACTCGAGGTCGGCCGTGGTCATCACGTTGAGGACCCAGCCGGTCAGCTCGGACGCCAGGCGCACGTTCTGCCCGCCACGACCGATGGCCTGGGCCAGCTTGTCCTCGGCCACGCCGATCGACATCGCGTGCGCTTCCTCGTCGATCACCACGTTCTCGACTTCGGCCGGCGCCATCGCATTGATCACGAACTGCGCGGGGTTCTCGTCCCAGGGCACGATATCCACGCGCTCGCCGGCCAGCTCGTTGGAGACGCTCTGCACGCGCGAACCGCGCATGCCGACACAGGCGCCGACCGGGTCGATGCGCTTGTCCTTGGCCTGCACCGCAATCTTGGCGCGCAGCCCCGGATCGCGGGCCGCGCCCTTGAGTTCGATCAGTCCCTGCGCGATTTCGGGCACCTCGAGCTTGAACAGCTCCATCAGGTACATCGGGGCCGTGCGCGACATGAAGAGCTGCGGACCGCGGATCTGTGGGCTGACCTCGTACAGGTAGCCACGGATGCGATCACCGGGACGCGCCGGCTCGCGCGGGATCAGGTGCTCACGCGGAATGATCGCCTCGGCGTTGCCGCCCAGGTCGACGATCACCGCACCGCGCTCGATACGCTTGATCAGGCCCGTCAGCAGCTCGCCAACGCGTTCCGAGTAGGCCTCCACCACCTGCGCACGCTCGGCCTCGCGCACTTTCTGCACGATGACCTGCTTGGCGCGCTGCGCGCCGATGCGGCCGAAATCGACCGAGGCGATCTTCTGTTCGATGACCGCGCCCACCTCGATGCCGGGATGATCCTTCTGCGCGTAGGTCAGCTTGATCTGGCGCTCGGGGAACTCAAAATCCTCACTTTCGTCATCGAGCACGGTCCAGCGACGAAACGACTCGTATTCGCCCGTCTCGCGGTCGATGGCCACGCGCACGTCCGACTCGTCGCCGTACTGCTCCTTGGTCGCCGACGCCAGCGCCGCTTCCAGCGCGTCGAAGATCGTGTCCTTGTCCACGCCCTTCTCGTTGGAAACCACATCGGCCATCAACAGAATGTTCTTGTTCACGCCTCACCCTCGGCCGTTTTCGATGAATAGTCCGGAACCAGTCGCGCCCGCGAAATCGCCGAGAACGCCAGATGCACCTCACCCCTGTCCGCCGCCAGCCGCACCGCGTCCTGCTCGATGCCGGCAATGACGCCGACAAAACGACGCTGACCGTTGATGGGAACCTCCAGCTCCACGCGCGCCTTGTGCCCGGCAAAACGCTCGAAATGCACCGGCTTGGTCAGCGGCCGGTCCAATCCGGGCGACGACACTTCGAGCTGGTAGGGCGTCTTGACCGGGTCCTCCACGTCGAGCAGTGCGGCAACCTCGCGGCTGACCGCCTCGCAATCTCCCAGGGTCACGCCGCCGGGAGCGTCGAGATAGATCCGCAACAATGCGGAACGACCCTGAGGGCTGAACTCGAGCAGCAGCAACTCATAGCCAAGAGACTCGACCAGGGGCTCCAGCAGCTGAGTCAGACGCTCATGCAGCACTCGTGCGACCTCTTGTGGAAACTAACGAAAAAAGGCCCGCGCGGGGCCTGGTTCCAACCGGAAAAATTGGTAGCGGGGGCAGGATTCGAACCTACGACCTTCGGGTTATGAGCCCGACGAGCTGCCAGACTGCTCCACCCCGCACCAGACAGACGACCAGTATATGGGGCGGTCCGAAATGCCGCAATGAGTTTCTTCGCAATTGCTTACGTCTCATCGCTTTTGACGTCCGCTGCGTGCCCGGCCCCCACCTACGAACTTGCCAGGGTACTGCGAAAGCACTCGGCAATCCCGGTCATGCCCTTCCAATGGAGAACCTGCCGAGGATCCTGCCGGAGCGTTTGCTCGGGCCCTTGCAGGAGCCCCAAAGCCCGATTCCCGGTTCGGTCGATTTCTCCGTCTTCTTTTTGCCGCAGTTCCGAGCCCCGGATTGCCCCGAAAAATGAATCACCTGGCCAGTGCCCGCACTCCAGTTCGCGGCAGCGAGTTCCAAAGGAAGCCCTGCCGCGGCTACGCGCCGTCGCCGGACGCGGGGGTATGCTCGCCGTCATGAGAGCCATCGAAATCACCCGACCCGGCGGGCCCGAGGTCCTGCGATCCTGCGAGCGTCCGCGGCCCCGGTTGCAGAAAGGCGAAGTGCTGATCCGCGTGTCGGCCGCCGGGGTCAACCGCCCCGACGTTCTGCAGCGCATGGGCCGCTATGCCGCACCCAAGGATGCCTCCGACCTGCCCGGCCTCGAGGTGGCAGGCACCATCGTCGACGGCGATTCGGGCGACTCCGGCATCGCCACCGGCGATCGCGTCTGCGCCCTCGTGCACGGGGGCGGCTACGCCGAGTACTGCGTGGCGCCGGTCAGCCAGTGCCTGCCGGTGCCGGCAGGGCTCTCCGACATCGAGGCGGCGTCGCTGCCGGAGACCTTCTTCACGGTGTGGAGCAATGTGTTCGACCGCGCCCGGCTGGCACCGGGCGAAACCCTGCTCGTCCAGGGCGGCAGCAGCGGCATCGGCGTCACGGCCATCCAGATGGCCAGCGCCCTGGGTCATCGGGTGTTCGCCACCGCCGGCTCGGACGACAAGTCGCGCGCCTGCGAGGCCCTGGGAGCGGAATGCGGCATCAACTACCGCACCGCGGATTTCGCCGCCGAGGTCAGCCGACTGACCGGCGGCCACGGCGTCGACGTGATCCTCGACATGGTGGCCGGCAGCTACGTCCCACGCGAGATCGCCTGCCTGGCGGACGATGGCCGCCTGGTCCTGATCGCCCTGCTCGGCGGTGCATCGGCACCGGTGCCGCTGGATCAGATCCTGATGCGGCGCCTGAGCATCACCGGCTCCACGCTGCGGCCGCGACCGGTCGCCTTCAAGGCAGCAATCGCGCGCAAGCTGCGCGAGCGGATCTGGCCACTGATCGAGTCCGGGAGGATCAAGCCGGTGATCTACCGGACCTTCGCGCTCGAGCAGGCGGCCGATGCGCACCGCCTGATGGAAAGCAGCACGCACATCGGCAAGCTGGTGCTGCGGGTCTAGCCTTCTGGCGGATCAGGCCGCGACGCGCTGCTCGGCCACGCCCAGCAGATTGGCGCGGGCCTCTGCATATTCGCGCGCCAGCCGCTGCACCAGCACGCGCGCCGGCTCCACCGCCTTCACCGCGCCGATCCCCTGCCCACAGCCCCAGATGTCCTTCCAGGCCTTGGTGCTGTCGCTGCCGAAATTCATCTTGCTCGGGTCGGCGCTCGGCAGGTTGTCGGGGTCCAGGCCCGCGGCCGTGATGGACGGCTTCAGATAGTTGCCATGCACGCCGGTGAACAGGTTGGAATAGACGATATCGTCCGAACTGCTCTTCGCGATGCACTCCTTGTAGGCGTCTGTCGCACGCGCCTCCTCGGTGGCGATGAAGGCCGATCCGATATAGGCGAAGTCGGCCCCCATGGCTTGCGCGGCCAGGATGGAGCGGCCGTTGGCGATGGCACCACTGAGCGCCAGCGGGCCGTCGAACCATTCGCGGATCTCCTGCACCAGTGCGAACGGACTCTTGACGCCGGCGTGCCCGCCCGCACCCGCGGCGACCGCGATCAGGCCGTCGGCACCTTTCTCGATGGCCTTGTGCGCGTGGGTGTTGTTGATGATGTCGTGCATCACCACGCCGCCGTAGCCATGCGCCGCCTCGTTGATGTCCGGCCGCGCGCCGAGCGAGGTGATGATCAGCGGCACCCTGTACTTCACGCACAGCGCCATGTCCTCGTCGAGACGCGGGTTGGACTTGTGCACGATCTGGTTGATGGCGAACGGCGCGGCCTTGCGCTCCGGGTGGGCGCGGTCGTGCGCCGCGAGCGCCTCGGTGATCTCGGCCAGCCATTCGTCGAGCTGGCTCGAGGGCCGCGCATTGAGCGCCGGCATGGAGCCGACCACCCCCGCCTTGCACTGCTCGATGACCAGCTTGGGCCAGCTGACGATGAACAGCGGGGCAGCGATGACGGGAAGCGGCAGCGCGCGAAGGGCAGCGGGAAGCCTGGACATGGCAGACGTGATCCGGGACTGAAGGGGCCGCAAGCTTAAGACCTGCAGATCGGCTTGCCCAAGCCAAAGGTCGGGGTCGCGCCCGCCGGCGACACCATCCGGCGCGACGGTCGGGTCCGGCTTATTGCGGCGGCTGCACCGCCACCGCCGAGCGGAATTCGCGCATCCGCGCTTGCAGTCGGGCCGCATTGTCGCGCCCCATGCGCAGCAGGGCCTTGCGCCCCGAGGACAGCTTCTCGAGCTCCGGATCGGCGTAGACGTAGACCACCTTGGGCCGCAGGAGCGGGATCGGCTCGTCGACCACCGGCGTCGTCAGCAGGTGGTCGATGATGTCGATCAGGCGGTCGTTGAAGTAACGCGCACGCGGATTGCCGAGACGGTCATAGGCGTCCTGGAACAGCGGGTAATAGCGTCGATACGCGGCTGCGACCTTCTGCATGTCGCTGCTGTCGATCATCGCCACCAGCGGCGCGTAGCGGGCGGCATTGCTCGCCGCGATGCCCATGTCCTCACCGCTGGATTGGACCTCGAACCCGCCGGATACGCGCCGTACGGGCCTGAGCCACAGCGGCAAGGGATCACGGTCCAGCGAATCCACCGTCAGCACGATGCGCCGGATGATCTCGCGCGGCACCAGGAAGGCCTCCACCGGTTGCTTGCCGAACAGGTTGCGCAGTTCGGTCATCGCCTCGGTGTCGCTGTTTTCCAGCTCCGGCAGCACCGGCCCTCCGGCCTCCGGCGCCGGCATCGGATGGACGATCGGCGGCTCCACCTCGGGTTCGGTCAGTCTTCCCGGCGTCTCCGGCAGCGGCAGTGCGGCCTGTGGCGTCGGCTCCGGTTCGGACGGCGAGCGGCCGTACATCCACCAGTACGCGCCCGCAAGCAGGGCCAGGCCGATCACCACACCGATCCAGGCTGCCCGCGTCATCATCTGCGCCGCACCTCCGTCCGCTTGCCCTGATTCAAGTCTCGCCCCACCGTGTCCGCTCCGAAAGGGGTAAGCACCCTCGTCCGACAGCACGATCCGCCATTTGTATCCCGCCGCTGGGGCATCGCAGCTTCCGCATGCTGCCTGGCCGCGGGCGGCTTCGACGGTGCCTAGCGATCCTCGCTCAGGCCGGCGGTCAGCAGCCGCGCGGCCTGGTTCACCAGCGGGATGATGCGACTGTAGGCCATGCGCGTCGGCCCGATCACCCCCAGGCGGCCCGCGATCTGACCGTTGAAGTAATAGGGCGCGGTGACCACGCTGATCTCGTCGAGCACGCGGTAGCCGGACTCCTCGCCGATGAAGATCTGCACGCCGTCCGCATCCAGGCACTGGTCGAACAGGTTGAGCAGCTCACGCTTGCGATCCAGCACCTCGAACAGCCCGCGCAGGCGCAGCACGTCACCGAGTTCCTGGAAACCCATCAGGTTGCTGCCGCCGGCCAGCAGGTAGTCGCCGCCCTCGGGCACATCGTCGCCCATCGCCTGCGCCGCCATCGACGCGGCCTCGCGCAGCACCAGGTTGAGACGGTTCTGTGCATCGATCGCCTCGTCCAGCAGTGCGCGGCGCAGACCGACCAGGTCGCGCCCCGCGAAGTGCTCGTTGAGCGCGTTGGCGTATTGCTCCAGCTGGTCGGCACCGTAGGGACGATCGGTATGGATCACCCGGTTCTGCACCTCGCGCTGGTTGACCACCAGGATCGCGAGTACGCGATTGCCGGACAGCGGCAGGAATTCGATCCGCCGCAGGATCGCCAGGTTGCGCCGGGGCAAGGTCACCACGCCGGCCATCGCGGTGAGCTGCGAGAGCAGGCTCGACGCTGCCTGCATCAGATCATCGGTGCGGCGTGGCGGGCCGGCCAGGATCTGCGCGATCCGTTCCTTCTCGACTTCGCCGAGTTGCTCGGGCGTGAGCAGCTGGTCGACGAAATAGCGGTAACCGCGCGAGGTCGGAACGCGTCCGGCCGAGGTATGCGGAGACACCACGAAGCCCAGTTCGTCGAGATCGGCCATCACGTTGCGGATGGTGGCCGGCGACAGGTCGAGCGAGCCGGCCCGCGACAGCGTTCGCGAACCCACCGGCTGTCCGTCGTGGATATAGCGCTCCACCAGCAGCTTTAGCAGCTCGGCAGCGCGGGAATCGAGCGGGATCGACATCGGGGCGTGTAATGAGGGGTCTGGCCGACGCTAGCCTCCCGCATTTTCACGTGTCAAGGCGGATCGAAACCGCCGGCCGAGCGTGTAGAGTGTCCGCGCCAAATCTGCTGATCGGTCCATGAATCCTTTCCGCGTCGTCGGCGTCATCGGCAAGCGCCGGGAACCCAATGTCCAGCTCCTGCACGAACTCTGCGGCGTGCTGGGCGCGCTGGGCTGCGAAGTGCTGATCGAGGACAACGCGGCGCTCGGCGCGGACGCGCCAGCCCCACGCGTCAAGCGCGACCAGCTCGCACAGCGCTGCGAGCTGATCGTGGTGGTCGGCGGCGACGGCACCCTGCTCGACGCGGGGCGCACGCTGGCGTCGTCGGACGTGCCCTTGCTCGGGATCAACCAGGGCCGGCTCGGCTTCATGGTGGACGTGGCGCCGGAGTCGATGCAGGAACACCTTGCCGCGATCGTCGGCGGCGACTACGAGAGCGAGAACCGCCTGCTGCTGTCGGCCACGGTCGAACGTGGCGGCGAGCGCGGCGGCGTCGCGCGCCTGGCGGTCAACGATGTCGTCATCCGCAACCAGGCGACCATCCGCATGATCGAGTTCGAGACCTGGCTGGATCGCGAATTCATCAGCCACCACCGTGCCGACGGCATGATCGTGGCCTCACCCACCGGCTCCACGGCCTATGCCCTGTCCGGCGGCGGTCCCCTGCTCCACCCCGCCCTGTCCGCCATCGCGCTGGTCCCGATCTGCCCGCATACGCTGTCGGACCGCCCCATCGTGGTCGACGGCGAGCGTCCGATTCGCATCGTCATCGGTGGCGTCGACCGTGCGCAGGCCATGGTCACGTTCGACGGCCAGACCAGCGAGACGCTGGAGCCGGGCGACGTGGTCGAGGTGCGCCGCGCCGACTATCCGTTGCGATTGATCCATCCCACGGGCTACAGCTATTTCCGCATCCTGCGCGACAAGTTGCGCTGGGGCAGTGGACCCGCCGCAGCGCAAGAAAGGGTCTGATGCTCGAACAGCTTCAGATCCGCAACCTCGCCACGATCGAGGCGCTCACCCTCGAGTTCGGGTCGGGCTTCACCGTGCTAAGCGGCGAGACCGGTGCCGGCAAGTCGATCCTGATCGACGCCCTCGGGCTGGTGCTGGGCACGCGTGCCGACCCTGCCCTGATCCGTGGCGGCAGCGATCGCGCGGACATCACCGCCAGCTTTCGCGTGGCCGCGGATTCGGCGGCGGCGCGCTGGCTGGACGACAACGCGCTGGTCGACGACGACGATCCCGCCCAATGCCTGGTCCGTCGGGTGTTGCAGAGCGAGGGGCGCACGCGTGCCTTCGTCAACGGCACCGCGGTCGCCGTCGGCTCGCTGCGCGAACTCGGCGAACGCCTGATCGACGTCTATGGCCAGAATGAAAGCCACAGCCTGCGACTGCCCGACGTGCAGCGCCAGATGCTCGACGGCTTCGGTCGCCACCCCGAGCTGAGCACGGCGGTCGTGGCGGCCTGCGCGGAATGGCAGTCGCTCGACGAGCAGATCGAGCGCACGCGCCTGGCCGCTGCCCGCGATCCGGCGCAGATCGAACTGCTGCGCCACCAGGTCGGCGAGCTGGAGGCACTCAACCTCAAGGCTGGCGAGATCGAGGCCATCGAGGCCGAGCACAAGCGGCTGGCCAACGGGGGGCGTCTGTTGCAGGACGGCGGCGCGCTGCAGGATCAGCTTTACGGCGGCGACGGTGCGGTCCATGACCAGCTGGCGGGAAGCCTCAACATCCTGCGCGACCTGCTGCCCCTGCACGAGGGCTTCGCCGAGATCGAGTCGCTGGTGGTCTCCGCGCAGGCGCATGTGCGCGAGGCCGGCGACGGCCTGCGTCGCCTGCTCGATCGCCTGGACCTGGATCCGCAGCGCCTGGCCGAGGTCGAGGCGCGCATGGCCGATATCCACGATCTGGCACGCAAGCACCGCGTGCGCGCCGAGGAGCTGCCTGCCCGCCTGGAGGCGCTGCGCGCCGATCTCGACGAGGCCGAGGCGGCCGGCAGCCGCGTCGACACGCTGCTGCAGCGACAGTCCGGCGCGCTCGCCGCCTACCGCGCCAGTGCCGAAAGGCTGAGCAAGGCGCGTCGCAAGTGCGCCGGAAAGTACGGTGAGTCGGTGAGCGCGCGCGTGCGCGAACTCGGCATGCCCGATGCCCGCTTCGTGGTGCGCATCGAACCCGCCGCGCGCAAGCGCCCCAGCCCGGCCGGCGAGGATGAGCTCTGCTTCGATTTCAGCGCCAATCCCGGTCAGCCGCCGCGGCCGCTGGCCAAGGTCGCATCGGGCGGCGAGCTGTCGCGCGTCTCGCTGGCGCTGCAGGTGGTGGCGCAGGAGGACGGCGGCGCGCCGACCATGATCTTCGACGAGGTCGACGCCGGCATCGGCGGCGGTGTGGCGCAGGCCGTCGGCACCCAGCTCCGGGCGCTCGGCGCCCGTCGCCAGGTCCTGTGCGTGACGCATCTGGGCCAGGTGGCCGCCTGCGCGCAGCAGCACCTGGCGGTGAGCAAGTCCGTGAAAGCCGGCCAGACCTTCACATCGGTGACGCCGCTCGACGGCAAGGCCCGCGTGGGCGAACTGGCGCGCATGATCGGTGGCCGCAGCACGACCGCCGCGACCGAGGCCATGGCGCGCGAACTGCTGAAGGCGGCCAGGGCCTAGGGGCCATCGCACCGCATCGGGCGCCTGGCGTTGGCGCACCGACGCGATGCCCCTGGATCACGGCACGCCCAGGAATCCGCCATGCGCGCGCGTCGCCTTGCATCGCCTGCGGCGGCGGCCTCGCTTGCAGGCGGCGCGGCATCCATACGCGAAGAAGCCCGCGGGTCGGTGCGTCCGACCCGCGGGCTTCCGGATACAGGCCGCGATCAGGCCGCCTTTTCCAGGCCCTTGTCCCACTTGCCCAGCGCAGCCAGGCCGTTCATCTTGGCGCGGTGCAGGTGCGCCGCCTTGCCGGCCTCCACGTTCTTGCCGCCCCAGGCCTTCAGCGCCGCCGCCTGCAGCGCGCGACCGTAGGAGAAGGTCAGCGTCCACGGCAGGTTGCCGATCCGGTTCATCGCATCGAGGTGGGCCGTGGCCAGTTCGTCGCTCTGCCCGCCCGACAGGAAGGCGATGCCCGGCACCGCACTGGGGACGCAGCGGCGCAGCATGCGCACGGTGCGCTCCGCGACCTCGGCGACCGAGGCCTTCTGCGGGCACTTGGCGCCCGACACCGCCATGTTCGGCTTCAGGATGATCCCTTCGAGCCAGACGTTCTGGTAGTAGAGCTGCTGGAAGACTTCCTTGAGCACCCAGGTCGTGACTTCCTCGCAGACCTCGGCGGTGTTGTCCCCGTCCATCAGGACCTCGGGCTCGACGATCGGCACGATGTCCGCTTCCTGGCACAGCGCGGCGTAGCGAGCCAGGGCGTGGGCGTTGGTCTGGATCGCGTTGTAGCTCGGCGCCCCGTTGCCGATGACGATGACCGCGCGCCACTTGGCGAAGCGCGCCCCGGCCTCGCGGTACTTCACGAGCCGGTCACGCAGGCCATCCAGGCCCTCGGTGATGGTTTCTTCCGGCTTGCCGAACGGCAGCGGCTTGGCGCCGGCGTCCACCTTGATGCCGGGGATCACGCCCTTGCTTTCGAGCAGCTTGGGGAACGGCTGGCCGGCCAGGCTGGACTGGAACAGCGTCTCCTCGAACAGGATCACGCCCGAGGTGTGCTTCTCGAAGTCGGGGGTGGTGAACAGCATGTCGCGATAGGCGCGACGGTTGGGCTCGGTATTCTCGACACCGATGTTGTCGAAACGCTTCTTGATCGTCCCGGTGGATTCGTCGGCAGCCAGCAGGCCGCGACCCGGCGCGACCATTCCGTGGGCGGTTTCACTCAGCTTGTTCTGATTCATCAGCGGACCTCGCAGGTGATGGATGGGCGGAGAGGAGGATCTTCCCCTTCGGGCAGGGGCGCGCCCTTCGGATCCCACCCCGTACCGGCTTGCCAACCGTCGGTGCCCGCCTGGCAGGCACCTGGAGAAATGGCGGAGAGGGAGGGATTCGAACCCCCGGAACCTTGCGGTTCAGCGGTTTTCAAGACCGCCGCAATCGACCACTCTGCCACCTCTCCGCGGAAAGAGCGCCAAAAGCACCACAAGGTGTGATTCGAGACTGGTGCCGGGAACAGGAGTCGAACCTGCGACCTACGCATTACGAATGCGCCGCTCTACCAACTGA
>CAMLNE010000131.1 GCA_946481265.1 uncultured Panacagrimonas sp.
CAGCACGTAGTGGAAGTGCGCGACCACGAAGTAGGTGTCGTGGTACTGGAAGTCCACCGGCGCCAGGGCCAGCATCAGGCCCGAGAAGCCACCGATCGAGAACAGGAAGACGAAGGCGATCGCGAACAGCATCGGCGTCTCGTAGGTCATCGAGCCCCGCCACATCGTCGCCACCCAGTTGAAGATCTTCACGCCGGTCGGCACCGCGATCAGCATGGTGCTGAACATGAAGAACAGCTGGCCGGCCAGCGGCATGCCCACCGTGAACATGTGGTGCGCCCACACGATGAACGACAGGAACCCGATCGCGGCGGTGGCGTAGACCATCGAGTCGTAGCCGAACAGCGTCTTGCGCGAGAAGGTCGGGATGATCATCGAGACCACGCCGAACGCGGGCAGGATCAGGATGTACACCTCGGGATGACCGAAGAACCAGAAGATGTGCTGGAACAGCACCGGGTCTCCGCCGCCACCGGCGGAGAAGAAGCTGGTGCCGAAGTACTTGTCGGTGAGCAGCATGGTCACGGCGCCCGCGAGCACCGGCATGGTGGCGATCAGCAGGTAGGCGGTGATCAGCCAGGTCCAGCAGAACATCGGCATCTTGAGCAGCGTCATGCCGGGGGCGCGCAGGTTCAGCACCGTCACGATGACGTTGATGGCGCCGGTGATCGAGCTGATGCCCATCAGGTGGATGGCGAAGATCTGGAACGGCAGGGCCGCGCCCAGCTGCAGCGACAGCGGCGGATACATCGTCCAGCCGCCAGCGGGTCCGCCGCCTGCCATGAACAGCGTGGACAGCAGCAGGGTGAAGGCGAAGGGCAGGAGCCAGAAACCCCAGTTGTTCACGCGCGGCAGGGCCATGTCGGAGGCACCCACCATCATCGGCACCATCCAGTTGGCCAGGCCCGTGAAGGCCGGCATCACGCCGCCGAAGATCATGACCAGCGCGTGCAGCGTGGTCATCTGGTTGAAGAATTCCGGATCGACGAACTGCAGGCCCGGGTGCCAGAGCTCGGCGCGGATCACCAGCGACATCATGCCGCCGATGAAGAACATGATGAACGCGAAGACCAGGTACAGCGTGCCCAGGTCCTTGTGGTTCGTCGTCTTGATCCAGCGCATCAGGCCCTTTTCGGGACCATGGTGGTGATGGTCGTCGTGATCATGGGCGTGATCGTGAGCGTGGTCTAGGCTGGCCATGTTCTTCCCTCGAATCCTGCTGACTTCAATACTCTGTGTTGAGCCCGGACGCGACGAAGAAAGATTCTTCGATCACATCCGGTATCCGGATGATGCTCGCTGCCGCGCGCCTTACTTGCCGCGCTGGGCCGCAACCTGCGACGGCTGCACGACGCTCAGGGAATGGCCCCAGGCATTGCGCGTGTAGCTGACCGCTGCGGCGATGTCGTCGTCCGAGAGGTGCGAGAACGGCGGCATCATGTTCTTGCCCTTGAGCACCTGCGTGATCTGAGCCTCGACCTCGCCCTTGACCACCGCGCTGTCCACCAGCGACGGGAAGGTGGGCGGCATGCCCTGGCCCGTGGCCTGGTGACAGGCTGCGCAATTGGCGTTGTAGACCTTCTCGCCGGCCTTCACGAGCTCGTCCTTGGACAGCTCCGCGGCGGCAGCCGGTTCAGCGGCAGCGGGTGCAGCAGCGACTTCCGCCGCCGGTTCGGCCGCTTCAGCGGGGGCAGCTTCCGTGGCGGCGGCCTCGGCAGCGGCGGGCGCCGCTTCGGCAGCCGCGGGGACCGCATCGGTGGCAACGGCGGGAGCGGCCGCGGCGAGCGTCACGTCACCGCCCTTGGCCTGCGCCAGCCAGGCCTCGTACTCGTCCTTGGGCAGCACCTTGACCACGATGGGCATGAAGCCATGGTCACGACCGCAGAGTTCCGCGCAGACGCCGCGATAGGTGCCGGGCTTTTCGACCCGCGTCCAGATCTCGTTCACGTAACCGGGGATGGCGTCCTTCTTCACCGCGAATTGGGGCACCCACCAGGCGTGGAGCACGTCGTCGGCGGTGATCACGAAGCGGATCTTGGTGTCGACCGGCAGCACCAGGGGGTTGTCCACGTCGACCAGGTAGTTGTCCACGGTCATCGGGTCGATGCCCGAGCCGAGCTGGCGGGCGCGGTTGGATTCGGCGCTCAGCGTGGAGAAGAACTTGACGTCTTGTCCGATGTAGTCGTACTCCCACTTCCACTGGTAGCCGGTGACCTTCACGGTCAGCTCGGCGTTGCGGGTGTCCTCCATCTTGATCAGCGTGCCAGCCGCCGGGATGGCCACCGCGATCAGGATCACGAACGGGATCGCCGTCCAGATGATCTCGACCGTGGTCGATTCGTGGAAGTCCGCCGGCTTGGGGTGCACCGAGCGTCGATGCGCGATGACCGAATAGAACATGGCACCGAAGACCACCAGGGCGATCACCACGCAGACCCAGAAGATCATCATGTGCAGGCCGTGCACCTCGCGGCTGATCTCCGTGACGCCGACCGGCATGTTGTATCGCTCGCCGGTGTAGGCCATTGCCGCGCCGGCCGTTGCCAGCCACGTCATTGCCAGCACCGCGAGGCGCCCGCCGAGCCCGTTAATCGCCATCTATCCTTCTCCCAGAGTCATATCCGAGTGCGACGTCCGGTCGTCTTGGCGACCACGCCGCACCTGCAGCAACTTTCCGAACCGGACCGCGAGCATTTCGCGCTCTTCATCCGTCAGACACGCCCCGATCGGCACCCGCTGACCGGAACTGCCCAGCAGCAACCGCGTCGGCGCATGCCGGACTTCGGCATTCCGCTCGATCCACACCCGGGTCCAGGCCCGTGGCAGTTCGATCTGCGCCGCAGCGCCCTGCCCCGCCACCCCGAACTCGATCCGCACCCGCTCGCGAAAGAAACTCACCACTTCGCGATAGCGATTGCGTCGCATCGAAACCACCAGGGCCCAGCCCAGGGCTGCCAGTTCCAGTCCGGCGAACGGCAGCACAGGCCAGAGCCCGTGGACAGCACACCACGTGGCCGCACCCAGCGTCCCGATACTGGCAAGCAACATGAAAAGCCAGGCTCCACGAACGCCCAGCGACGCGTTCGGGCCCAGGACGAAGCGCGTCTCGAGTACGGATTCGAGAGGATCGCTCAAGAAAGGCTCCCGGCTGCGCGAATGCGTTGCTGGCGGCCGCAGATTGTAGTTGAAGGCCTGAAGCGGGCGCAAAGAATCAGGCTCCTTCGCGGGCTTGCATTTGCGCGAGGATCGCGCTGAGTTGTGCGTGCAGCGCAAGCCCGCGCGGCCCCACGCGTCCGAGCAGCGGCGCCGGCATGCGTGCCGCGAGATCGGCGACGTTGTCCTCGAGCCGGGACTGCCGTGGCGGCAGTTCATTGGCGATCCATCCGAGCAGCCGGGTGCGACGCTGGATCGATTCGGCGGCAAGCAGCGCGTGACTCAGGCAGCCCAGGCGCATGCCGACCACCAGCAGCACCGGCCAGCCCTGCCGGGCAACCCAGTCCGCGAGCGTCGTCCGCGCATTCAGCGGCACCTGCCAGCCACCCGCCCCCTCGACCACGACCAGGTCGTGCGCGCGCGCCAGCTGGCGATGCGCGGCGTCGAGCACGCGCGGTTCGATGCGGATGCCCGCCTCGCGCGCGGCCAGGTGCGGCGCGATGGCAGGGGCGAACGCGTAAGGGTTGACCCGCTCGTACGGGGCCCCGCTCGGCGCGACGCGCATCAGCGCGAGCGCATCGGCGTTGCGCAGGCCCTGCGGCCCGCGACGGCATCCCGAGGCGATCGGCTTGTATCCGCAGGCAGCGATGCCCAACTCGCGCGCCGCGGCCAGCAGGCCGGTGGCGATGCGCGTCTTGCCCACCCCGGTGTCGGTGCCGGTGACGAACAGGGTCATCGCCCCCGCACGCGAGGACGCAGGCCCGCCCATCAGGCCGCGAGGGGCTTTTGCCCCAGCCCACAGGCCGACATCGCATCCAGCAGGGCGTCGATCTGCGCCGGCTCGTGGGCTGCCGACAGCGTGATGCGCAGGCGCGAGGTGCCCGCCGGCACGGTCGGCGGGCGGATGCCGGCAACCCAGAACCCGCGCTCGAACAGCGCGCGCGACACGGCCATCGTGCGCGCGGCATCGCCGATCACCAGCGGCTGGATCGGCACCTGCGCGAAATCGGAATCGGGGATGCGCAGCGCCGGACCGGTGGAAGGCGGCGGCCCGATCCGCAGGCCGAGCTGCGCGGCACCGCCCCTGAAACGCGCGATATTGGCCTGCAGGCGCGCACGGCGCTCCGGTTCGCCCCGGATGATGTGCAGCGCCTCGCGTGCCGCCGCGGCAATCGCCGGCGGCGGCGCGGTGGAAAACACGAAGCTGCGCGCGCGCTGGATCAGGTATTCGATCAGGGTCTGGCTGCCGGCGATGAAGGCGCCGGCAGCACCCAGTGCCTTGCCCATGGTGGCGACATAGATGTCGGGCCGCGTGCCGAGAAGCTCGTTGGCACCGCGGCCGTGGTCACCGAGCACCCCGAATCCGTGGGCATCGTCGGTCATCAGCGCGGCGCCGTGCGCCCGCGCCATGGCGGCGATCTGCGGCAGCGGCGCGATATCGCCGTCCATGCTGAACACCGAGTCCGTCACGATCAGGCGCAGCCTGCCATCGCCCACCTGCACGTCCTCGCCCAGCGCCCGCTCCAGGTCGGAAAGATCCGCATGGCGTGTCCGCAGGTAACGCGCGCCGCTCAGGCGACCGCCGTCGATCAGCGAGGCGTGGTTGAGCTCGTCGGCAATCAGGCTGTCGTGACGCGTGAGCAGGCCGCGCAACACGCCGCAATTGGCCGCCCACCCGGAGGTGAACAGCAGCACCCGCGGGTAGCCGGTGAACTCGGCCAGCGCCTCCTCGAGCTCGCGGTGTTCGCGGTTGTAGCCGCTGATCAGGGCCGAGGCGCCGCTGCCGGTTCCGCTGTCCGCGAGTGCGCGGCGCGCGGCATCGGCGACGCGCGGATCCGCTGCCAGGCCCAGGTAGTCGTTGCTGCAGAAGTTCAGGCAGTCGCGGCCATCGACTCGCAGGCGCACGCCGTGGGTCCCCTCGATGCTGCGGCGGACGCGGTACAGATCCGCAGCGCGCAGGCGCTCCAGCTCAGGTCCCAGCCGGGCGTCCAGCACGCCGGGCGAGTCCATCTCCGGCACTCGATCTCCCGAACTCATGGCGTCCGGTCCCGCTTCAGCAGCAGCTGCCGGCGCCGGCCGCGCAGCTCGCACCGCCGGGCACGAGCACCTGCTCGTCCACCGCCTGTGCCTCGGCCGCACCCAGGACCTGCATGCCCAGGCGACGCAGCAGCGCATGATCCTTGGCGTTCTGGGGGTTTTCCGTCGTCAGCAGCTTGTCGCCGTAGAAGATGGAACTGGCGCCGGCGAAGAAGCACAGCGCCTGCAGCTCGTCGGACATGCTGGTGCGACCCGCGGACAGGCGCACGACAGACTTGGGCATCATGATTCTCGCCACCGCGATCTGGCGCACGAAGTCCAGTGGATCGAGCGCCTCGGCACCCTTGAGCGGCGTACCCTCGATCTGCACGAGGTTGTTGATCGGCACGGTGTCCGGGTGTTCGGGCAGGTTGGCGAGCTGGCGCAGCAGCTCGGCGCGATCCGCCGGCGCCTCGCCCATGCCGACGATGCCGCCGCAGCAGGTCTTCATGCCCGCCTTGCGCACGTTCTCCAGCGTGTCGAGGCGGTCCTGGTAGGTGCGCGTGCTGATGATCTTTCCGTAGAACTCCGGCGAGGTGTCCAGGTTGTGGTTGTAGTAGTCCAGGCCGGCCTCGGCCAGGCGCTGCGCCTGGGATTCCTTGAGCATGCCCAGGGTCATGCACGTCTCGAGTCCAAGTTCCTTGACCTCGCGCACCATGGCTTCGACCTTGTCGAGGTCACGATCCTTGGGCGAGCGCCATGCCGCGCCCATGCAGAAGCGCGTCGCGCCGCCGGCCTTGGCCTCGCGCGCCGCCTGCACGACCGCCTGCACCTCCATCAGCGGCTCTTTCTTCAGGCCGGTCTCGAAGCGTGCCGACTGCGGGCAATAGCCGCAGTCCTCCGGACAGGCACCGGTCTTGATCGACAGCAGCGTGGACAGCTGCACGGTGTTGGCCGGGTGGAACTGCCGGTGCAGGGTCTGCGCGCGCAGCAGCAGATCGTTGAAGGGCAGCGCGAAGAGCGCCTGCACCTCGTCCCGGGTCCAGTCGTGCCGCAGCGGGTTCAGGCCGTCGATGTGTTGATTCATTGAATAACATCCTCGTGTATATGTTTTTTTAGCGAGCACGCCCCGCGTTCCCACACTTGCCGAGGCCGGCATTCCACGCACAGGCTGACGCGAGTTTCCGAGGCGAGCGGAGGGACTGTCAACTTGAAGATGCCGCGTTGGGTTGACGATGCGATCTCACTGCTCGCGCCCGACACCTGCCTGTACTGCGGCTCGGCGGACGCGCTCGCGGGATGCTGCACGGGCTGCCGCGAGGACCTGCCCTGGAACCGGGTCGCCTGCCCATCCTGCGCCCAGCCCCAGCCGGTGATCGCGTGCTGCCCCCGCTGCCTGGACCGGTCGCCGGCGTTCGACGCGGCCTGGACGCCCTTCCTGCGTCTTGCCCCGGTCAGGCATGGCGTGGCGCGGCTCAAGTACGGCGCGGACTTCCGCCAGGCGCGCGTGCTCGGAACCCTGATGGGCCAAGCCCTGGCCACGCGCAGCGCACCGCTGCCCGAGCTGATGATCCCCGTGCCGCTGCCGCGGCGGCGCCTGCTCAGACGGGGCTTCAACCAGGCACTCGAACTGGCGCGTGCGGTGGCGCGCATGACCGGCGTCCCGATCGACGCCTCGGCTGCCCGCTTCCTGCGCGTGCCCCAGGATCAGATCGGCCAGAGCGCCGCCCAGAGGCGGCGCAACCTCCAGGGCGTGTTTCGGGTCGCGCGCAGCCTCGATGGCCTGCATGTCGCGCTGATCGACGACGTGATGACCACCGGCGCCACCCTCGATGCGCTGGCGCAGGCCGCGCGCCAGGCAGGCGCCAGGCGGATCGAGGCGTTCGCGCTGGCGCGCCAACCCTGAGCGCCTACTTCAGCTCCGCCGATGTCTTGCCGAGCAGGCGCCTTGCCACGATCAGCAACTGGATCTGCTGGGTGCCCTCGAAGATGTCGAGGATCTTGGCATCGCGGGCCCATTTCTCCAGCAACCCGTGGCCGGCGTCACCCTCGACATAGCCCAGGCTGCCGCACAACTCGACGCACTTGAGTGCGACCTCGGTGGCGACGCGCCCCGCCTTGGCCTTGGCCATGCTCGCCTGCAGCGAGTTGGGCTTGCGGTTGTCCGCCATCCACGCGGCCTGCAAGGTGAGCAGGCGCGCGGCCTCGTAGTCGGCCTGCATGCGCAGGAGCTCGGCGGCGGCGCCGGTCTGGGTGTGCGTCGGCCTCAGGTAATCAACATTCACCCCGGCCGTGGCCAGCAGCTTGCGGGTCTCCTCCAGGCAGGCCCGCGTGAGACCGACCGCCATCGCCGCGACCAGCGGGCGCGTGTTGTCGAAGGTCTGCATGACGCCGGCGAAACCCTTCTCGACATCAATCGCGGGGTCGCCGAGCAGGTTGGCCCGCGGCACCCGGCAATCCTTGAGCAGGAACGCCGCGGTGTCCGAGGCCCGGATGCCCAGCTTGTGCTCGAGACGCACCAGCTCGAAACCGGGCGTGCCCTTCTCCACCACGAAGCTCTTGATCGCCGCGCGACCCTTGCTCCTGTCGAGCGTGGCCCAGACCACGACCAGTCCGGCGCGCTCGCCCGCCGTGACATAGATCTTCTCGCCATTGAGCACGTAGTGATCGCCATCGGCCACGGCCGTGGTGCGTATGGCCGCCGAATCGGAACCGCAGCCAGGCTCGGTGATCGCCATCGCCGCCCAGCGATTGCCGAAGCGCGCGAGCTGCGCTTCGCTGGCAACACTGGCGATCGCGGAATTGCCCAGCCCCTGGCGCGGCATCGACAGCAGCAGGCCGACATCACCCCAGCACAACTCCATCGCCCCGAGCACGGTCGAAAGATTGGAGCCGTTGCGATTGCCCTCCACCCCAGTCGTGTCGCGGCGCACGCCGGCAGCGCCTGCGCCTGAATTGCCGCCCGCCGCGGTCATGCCGTCGAGCAGTGCGGCGAGCGCGTCCAGTTCCTTGGGATAGCAGTGTTCGGCGCGGTCGTACTTGCGCGAATTCGGCCGGAACAGCTCGGTGGCCACCTGGTTGGCCTGCCGCACCAGTCCGGCGAATTTCTTCGGCGTTTCGAGATTCATCATGACCCCGTCCTCCTCCACGCGCTCACTTGAAGATCCGGGCCGGGGCAATCACCCGGCGGCAGACAGCGAGCGGATCCCTGTTCAGACCAGCAACACGCCTTCCATGAAGCCGATCGCGCGCAGGTCGCGGTACCAGCGCTCGGCCGGATGCTCTTTGACGAAACCGTGGCCGCCAAGCAATTGCACGGCGTCGGAGCCGATCTGCATTCCCTTGTCGGCACACAGGCGACGCGCCAACGCGGTCTCCTCGAAGAAGCTCTTTGCCTGCTCCGCACGGCTCGCCGCGCGATAGGTCAGCAGCCGCATTCCCTCGAGCTCGATCGCCGCGTTGGCAAGCGTGAAGGCCACGGCCTGGCGATGGCTGATCGGCTCGCCGAAGGCGACGCGCTCATTGACGTAGGGAACCAGGTAATCGAGCGCCGCCTGCGCGGTTCCGACGGCCAGCGCGCACCAGCCGAGGCGCGCCAGACTGATGCAGGTGGCATAGGCCTGGCCCGATGCATCACCGAGCAGCGCACGCGACGGCAGCACGACGCCGTCGAGCACCAGGCGGGCCGTCGCCGCCGCGCGCAGGCCCATGCCCGGTTCAGCCTCGATACGCAGGCCCGGCGTCGAGGATTCGATGATGAACAACGCCGGGCCGCGGCCTTCCAGATGGGCTGCGACGATGAACAGTTCGGCTTCGGCGGCGCGCGGCACCAGCGTCTTGAGGCCGTCGAGCACGTAGCCGTCGCCCAGCCGCCGCGCGCGTGTCATCAATCTGAAGGGATCGAACAGCGCGGCCGCCTCCTGGATCGCGAGCGCCGCCGCCGGTGGCGAATCACCGACGAAGGCCGGCAGATAGGTCGACTGCTGTTCGGCATTCCCCCAGAGCACCAGCGCGTTGCTCACCGCGGCCGGCGCCAGGCAGGCCACCGCCAATGAAAGATCGCCGTGCGCCAGGGCTTCGGCGACCAGCACCGCGGTCATTGCGCCGCGATCCTGCGCCGCGCCGCCCAGGGCCTCCGGCACACCCAGCAAGTGGATGCCCAGGCCACCGGCGGCGACCAGCAGCTCGGGCGGTGCGGCACAGGCGGTGTCCGCTGCCAGCGCCGCCGGCCGCAACTGCTCATCCGCGAAGCCCCGGCAGGCGTCGCGCAACATTTCCTGCTCGTCGCTTGGCCTCAGGTCGAACAGGCCATCCGTGGAAGCCTGGGCAGGCCGCGCCGGTTGCACCCGCTGCTGCGTTGCCCTGAACACCCGGCTGGCGGCCCCCATGGTGGTGAAGCCGGCGCGCGAGGCGCCGTAGATGGCCTTCTCGGCCGGCTTGCGCAGGCCCAGCTTGTCCACCGCCTTGAGGCCCGCGAACCGGTTGAGCACACGCAGGCCCACGGCCATCGCACCCTTGACCACGTCCATGAGCGAATCTCCCGGCAGGCCCGGCTGGCGGGCCCGTGAATGATCGAACGCCCCAGCGTGGGGACTATCGTCCGGTGATCAGGCCGAGGCCTGCGGCTTGTGACTGAGGGATGCGGTGCCGAGCCTCTCCAGGAAGGTGTCGATCAGCGCGGAGAACTTGCCCTGGATGAAGGCGGGCGCCACCAGCCGGTACATCAGGGGCACCGGCACATCGTGCAGTTCACCCCGCACGCGCAGGCTCAGGCGCGTGGACCGGCCCTCGCCGGCAAGGCGAAGCTGGCCTTCGATCTGCGCATTGCCGACCTTGGGCAGCGGCTTCCAGCTCAGTTCGGATCCGGCGGGATCGGCGCTGCAGCGCGCGCCGAAGCTGACGTCATGCGCGATCCGGGCAACCGACGAGCCGATCGTCTGCATGTCGAGCTTGAAGTCCCGCTCACCGAGCGCGCTCAGCTTCCTGAGCTTGGGAAATTTCTTGAGCGTGCCCTCGATGTCGGTCAGCAGAGCGGCGAGCTGGGCCTGTGGCAGCGGCACAGTCCGGTGCCTCTCGATATCGATCTTGATGTTCACGCTTCTTCTCTCCGCGTCGTCGTGCGCGGAGAGTGCACGCGCCCGCCAGATGCTTCCTTGGCCGGCGCGTCGGGTCTGCGGTCGATCCAGCCAAGATCGCCGCGAAAGAGGGACGCCTGCTAGTTCAGTACTGAAAG
>CAMLNE010000132.1 GCA_946481265.1 uncultured Panacagrimonas sp.
CGCCCAAGGAGCGCGCGCTGCACGATATCGAGACCCTGATCACGCACTTCCTGGGGGTGAGCTGGGGGCCGGTGATTCCGCCCGGCGAATCGACGACGACCATCGAGGCGACCAAGGGCCTGAACAGCTACTACTCGGTGTCGGACGGCAGCACCATGGCCTACCGCACGCGCATCCGCACGCCGAGCTTCGCCCACCTGCAGCAGATTCCGGCGGCGATCAACGGGCACATGATCGCGGACCTGATCGCGTACATCGCGTCGATCGACTTCGTGATGGCGGACGTGGATCGATGAACCATTCCTCGCCACGGCTTGCACCGAAGGAAATGGACAGGGGCCAGGTTCGCGCGCCGAGCGCAGGTGCCGGTGTCATCCATGCCCATTCGCGTCATCCGCGGCAAACGGGTTCTTGCTAGTCATGCAGAAGGAACAGGTCATCAAGCTGGCCGATCTCGGAAAGGTGCCGCCGTTCGCGTTGAGCGAGGCCGAGCGCCGCGAGATCGGGGAAGAGATCCACCATTATCCGGACAGCCGGGCCGCCAGCATCGGCGCGCTCAAGATCGTCCAGAAGCATCGCGGCTGGGTGCCGGACGCGGCGATCCCGCTGGTGGCCGAGATGATCGGCAGCGATGCGGCGGACCTGGAAGGCGTGGCGACGTTCTACAGCCTGATCTTCCGCCAGCCGGTCGGCCGCCATGTCATCACCGTGTGCGACAGCATCTCCTGCCACCTGACCGGCTACGACGAGCTGCGGTCGGCGCTGGAGGCCCGCCTGGGCATCCGCCACGGGCAGACCACGCCGGACCAGCGCTTCACCCTGCTGCCGATCTGCTGCCTGGGCGCCTGCGACCGCGGCCCGACCATGATGATCGACGATGACCTGCACGGCGATGTCACGCCGGAGGCGCTCGACGCAATCCTGAAGGCGTACGAATGAAGATCAGCGCCGAAACCCACCCGCTGACGTATTCCATCGACGCCGGCCGAGGCCCGCTGGACCTGCGCGGCTACGAGGGTGTAGGTGGCTACCGGGGCCTGCGCAAGGCGGTAAAGGACTTCAAGCCGCAGGACGTGCAGCAGCGTGTCAAGGACGCCAACCTGCGCGGCCGCGGCGGCGCGGGCTTTCCCACCGGCATCAAGTGGAGCCTGGTGCCGATGGGCCCCGACGCGGGCGCCAAGTACCTGGTCTGCAATGCCGACGAGATGGAGCCCGGCACGTTCAAGGATCGGCTGCTGATGGAGCAGGCGCCGCACCTGATGGTGGAGGCGATGATCACCGCCGCCTACGCGATCGGCGCCTGCACCGGCTACATCTTCCTGCGCGGCGAGTACGTGGTCGCCGCCGAGCGCCTGAACAAGGCGCTGGCCGAAGCGCGCGCCGCCGGCCTGCTCGGCAAGAACATCCTCGGCACCGGCTGGGACTACGACTGCTTCGTGCACACCGGTGCCGGCCGCTACATCTGTGGCGAGGAGACGGCGCTGATCAACTCGCTGGAAGGCCGTCGCGCGAACCCGCGCGCCAAGCCGCCGTTCCCGCAGATCAGCGGACTGTGGGGACGTCCCACCGTCGTCAACAACGTCGAGACGCTGTGCAACATCCCGTCGATCGTGGTCAACGGCGGTGACTGGTTCAAGGGTCTGTCGCAGGGCAAGACCAAGGACGGCGGGACCAAGCTGTATGGCTGCTCGGGACGTGCGAACAAGCCCGGCTGCTGGGAGCTGCCGTTCGGCACCACCGCGCGCGAGATCCTGGAAGTCCACGCCGGCGGCATGAAGGCGGGCAAGAAGCTGAAGGCCTGGCTGCCCGGCGGTGCCTCGACCGACTTCCTGATGCCCGAGCATCTCGACCTGCCGATGGATTTCGACACCATCTCCAAGGCCGGTTCGCGCATGGGCACGGGCCTGATCACGGTGGTGGCCGAGGACCAGAGCATGGTGTCCGCGGTGCGCAACCTCGAGGAGTTCTTCTCCCGCGAATCCTGCGGCTGGTGCACGCCCTGCCGCGACGGCCTGCCCTGGTCGGTGCGCCTGCTGCGCGCCATCGAAAGAGGCGAGGGCCAGCCGGGCGACATCGAGAGGCTGATGACGCTCACGCGCATGCTCGGACCGGGCCGCACGTTCTGCGCGCATGCGCCGGGTGCGATGGAGCCGCTGCAGTCGGCGATCAAGTATTTCCGCGGCGAGTTCGAGGCGGGAATTCGTGTAGGCGCGGTCACGGCCTCGAGCGTGCCGGCCGCTGTTCGTGGCTGATGGTGCGAAGAAGGGCTAACGCAAAGGCGCAAAGGAAAAAATGAAGCAAAGGACGCAGAGGAAGATGGACGAAACGGGTCGCGACATGTGCGCGGAGCGTCCGTTTCTGTATTCGCATCCTTTCTTTTCCCTTTGCGCCTTCGCGTCAGCCGTTGCTTTCGAAGCCCGCATGAGCAGCGTCGATTCAGGAGTGGAGCGCGTCTAGATGGCCAAGATTCACGTCGACGGCAAGGAGTACGAGGTCAGCGGGGGCGACAACCTGCTGCACGCCTGCCTGTCGCTCGGGCTCGATATCCCCTACTTCTGCTGGCATCCCGCGCTGGGCAGCGTCGGCGCCTGCCGTCAGTGCGCGGTCAAGCAGTACCGCGACGAGAACGACAAGAACGGGCGCATCGTGATGTCCTGCATGACGCAGGCGCAGGACAACATGTACATCTCGATCGCGGACGCGGAGGCCAGCGAGTTCCGCGAGGCGATCATCGAATTCCTGATGACCAACCATCCGCACGACTGCCCGGTCTGCGAGGAAGGCGGTCACTGTCACCTGCAGGACATGACGGTGATGACGCGGCATCACAGCCGCAGCTACCGTTTCGACAAGCGCACCCACCTGAACCAGGAACTCGGGCCCTTCATCGGCCACGAGATGAACCGCTGCATCTCCTGCTACCGCTGCGTGCGCTACTACCGCGACTACGCGGGCGGAACGGACCTGGGCGTGTTCGGCACTGCCAGCAACGTCTATTTCGGGCGCGCCGAGGACGGCGTGCTGGAGAACGAGTTCAGCGGCAACCTCACCGAGGTCTGCCCGACCGGCGTGTTCACCGACAAGACGCACTCCGACAAGTACGTGCGCAAGTGGGACATGCAGTTCGCGCCGAGCATCTGCGCAGGCTGCTCGGTGGGCTGCAACGTGTCGCCGGGCGAGCGCTACGGCGAGATCCGCCGCATCGAGAACCGCTATCACGGCGCGCTCAACGGCTACTTCCTGTGCGACCGCGGCCGGTTCGGCTACGGCTACGCCAACCGCAAGGACCGGCCCCGCCAGCCGGTGCTGAAGATCGAGGACCGGCTCAAGACGGTGACCGGCGAGGTGGGCAGCGAGCAGGCGCGCGCGATCGTCGCCGGCGCCTCGAAGCTGATGGGCATCGGCTCGCCGCGCGCCTCGCTGGAAGCCAACTTCGCGCTGCGCAGCGTCGTCGGCGCCGAGCGCTTCAACAGCGGTGTGGCGGGACCGGAACAGGAACTGGTCCGGCTGGCCACGAGCATCCTGCGCGGCCCGCTCGGATCGTCCACGGTCCAGGGCATCGAGGAAGCCGACTGCGTGCTCGTGCTCGGCGAGGACCTGACGCAGACCGCGGCGCGCCTGGCACTGGCCGTGCGCCAGGCGGCGCGCGGCAAGATGATCACCGAGGGCGCCAAGAAGAACATCGCCGAGTGGCAGGTGATCGCGCTGGCCGACCTCGTGCAGCAGGCGACCAACCCGGTGTTCATCGCCACGCCGGAAGTCTCGCGGCTCGACGATGTCGCCACGCAGACGTACCGCGCCTCGCCCGACCAGATCGCGAAGCTGGGCTTCGCCATCGCGCACCGGCTCGACGCAGGCGCACCGGTCGCGGCCGGCCTCGACGAGGCCACCGCGGGCCTCGCGGACCAGATCGCCGAGGCGCTGGGCAAGGCGAGCCGGCCCTTGATCGTCTCCGGCTGCGGCGCCGGCTCGACCGCGGTGATGCAGGCGGCCGCCAACGTCGCCTGGGCGCTGAAGAAGAAGGACAAGGCGGTGGGCCTGGCGCTGCCGTTGCCAGAGGCCAACAGCATGGGCCTTGGGCTGTTCGATGCGCCGCCCCTGGAGGCGGCGCTCGACGCGGCAGCCAAGGGCGAGGTCGACGTGCTCGTGGTGCTGGAGAACGATCTCTACCGCCACGCGCCCCGGGACAAGGTGGATGCCGCGCTGGCGCGGGTGCGCCTGATCGTGGTCGATCACCAGCGCACCGAGACCGCGCAGCATGCCGACCTGCTGCTGCCGGCCGGCACCGTCTTCGAGGCCGACGGCACCTTCGTGAACTACGAAGGCCGCGCGCAACGCTTTTTCCAGGTGTTCGACCCCGCCTACTACGACCGCAGCATCGCGCTCAAGGAATCCTGGCGCTGGATCGCGGACATGCAGGACGGCCGGGACTGGGCTTCGCTCGACGACGTCACCGGTGCCTGCGCCGCTGCCATGCCGCAATTCGCGGTGATCACCGAGACCGCGCCCAACGCCCGCTTCCGGCTCAAGGGCATGAAGATGGCGCGCGCGCCGCACCGCCAGTCGGGACGCACCGCGGCACGCGCCAACATCTCGGTGCACGAGCCGCGCGCCTCGCAGGACGTCGATTCGGCACTGGCCTTCTCCATGGAAGGAGCCAACGGCTCGATGCAGCTGGACCGTCCGGCCGAGCTGGTGCCATTCGCCTGGGCACCGGGCTGGAACTCGCCGCAGGCCTGGAACAAGTTCCAGGACGAGGTCGGGGGACACATGAAGGGCGGCGACCCGGGCGAGCCGGTGCTGGTCACCGACGGCTCGATCATGCCCAGCTACTTCGGTCCGGCGGGCGGTGGCGCGGACGGCCTGCGGGTGGTCACGCTGCACCACCTGTTCGGCTCGGAAGAACAGAGTGGTCGCGCCGAGGTCATCGCCGGCCGGGCGCCCAAGCCCTACGTGGCGCTCAGCCGCGCTGATGCGCAGCGCCTGGGACTCGTCGCCGGCAGCAGCGCGAAGGTCAGCGTCGCCGGCGGCGCCAGCACGAGCCTGCCGGTGCGCGTCAGCGAGGTGCTGGCGGCCGGTTCGGTCGGCTTGCCTGTCGGCCTGCCCGGCGTGCCATACGCCGCCGCGGGCGGCGCGATCAGCGTGGAGACCGCGGGATGATGCTGCCGACGTGGATCACCCAGGAGATGATCGACATCGCCATCAAGGTGGTGCAGGCGGCGATCATCCTGGTCGGGATGGTGATCATCGCCGCCTGGATGATCTGGCTGGAACGTCGCCTGCTCGGTCTGTGGCAGGACCGCTACGGCCCGAACCGCGTTGGGCCGTTCGGCCTCGGGCAGGTCATTGCCGACATGCTCAAGATCTTCTTCAAGGAGGATTGGACGCCGCCGTTCGCCGACAAGGCCATGTTCTGGATCGCACCGGCCATCGCCATGGCGATGATGATGCTCGGCTTCCTCGTCATCCCGCTGGGTGACACGCTGTGGGTGGCGGACCTCAATGTCGGCCTGCTGTTCTTCCTGGCCGTCGCCGGTCTGGCGGTATACGCGGTGATCCTCGGTGGCTGGGCCAGCAACTCCAAGTACGCGCTGATCGGCGGCGTTCGTTCCACCGCGCAGACCATCAGCTACGAAGTGTTCATGGGCATCGCCCTGATGGGCGTGGTGATGCAGGCCGGGTCATTCAACCTGCGCGAGATCGTGCACGCCCAGCAGGAGCACGTCTGGTTCGTGCTCACCCAGATCCTCGGCTTCATCGTCTGGGTGCCGGCGGCGCTGGCGGTCACGCACCGCACGCCCTTCGATCTGCCCGAGGCCGAGCAGGAGCTCGTCCAGGGCTATCACACCGAATATTCCAGCATGAAGTTCGGCATGTTCATGGTCAGCGAGTACGTCGGCATCGTGATGGTGTCGGCCCTGACCACCACGCTGTTCTTCGGCGGCTGGGACGTTCCCTTCGTGGACAATGAAGGCTGGTTCCTGTCCTTCCTGGCGTTCTCGGCCAAGACCTTCCTCTTCATGTGTTCATACATCCTGGTCCGCGCCGCGCTGCCGCGGCCGCGCTACGACCAGATCATGGCGGCGGGCTGGAAGGTGTGCCTGCCGATCTCGCTGGTGAACCTGCTGGGCACCGCCGCCGTCATTCTCTGGCAGACGCCCGGAGCAAGCCCATGATCGGAAAAATCCTGTACGGCATTTGGACGCAGCTGCGCAGCATCGGCATGATCTTCATGCACAGCTTCCGCAAGCGCGACACCATCTGCTACCCGGAAGTGAAGCCCTACATGCCGCCGCGCTACCGCGGGCGCATCGTGCTCACGCGCGACCCCGACGGCGAAGAGCGCTGCGTGGCCTGCAACCTCTGCGCGGTGGCCTGCCCGGTCGGCTGCATCTCGCTGCAGAAGGCGGAGAAGGAGGACGGGCGCTGGTATCCCGAGTTCTTCCGAATCAACTTCTCGCGCTGCATCTTCTGTGGCCTGTGCGAGGAGGCCTGTCCGACCACCGCGATCCAGCTCACGCCGGATTACGAGATGTGCGAGTACGAGCGCCAGAACCTGGTCTACGAGAAGGAACACCTGACCATCAGCGGCCCGGGCAAGTACCCGGACTACAACTTCTACCGGGTCGCCGGCCTGGCGGTGAAGGGCAAGCCCAAGGGCGCGGCGCTCAACGAGGCGCAGCCGATCGACGTGAAGAGTCTGCTGCCATGAGCGTCCAGGACATCGCGTTCTATTTCTTCGGCTTCGTCGCCGTGCTGTCGACGATCCTGGTGATCGTCAGCCCCAACCCGGTGCACGGCCTGATGTACCTGGTCGTGTCGCTGCTGGCGGTGGCCAGCGTGTTCTACTCGCTGGGCGCGCCGTTCGCGGCGATGCTGGAGGTGATCGTCTACGCCGGCGCCATCATGGTGCTGTTCGTCTTCGTGGTGATGATGCTCAACCTCGGCGAGGCGGTGACGCGGCAGGAACAGGCCTGGTTGCGTCCGCGCACCTGGATCGGACCCGGCATCCTGTGTGCGGCGCTGCTGTTCCCGATCCTGCAGCTGATGCTGGGCGGGGCGTCGACGCCCGCCGGGCTCACGGTGGTGGGACCCAAGGAAGTCGGAATCGCGTTGTACGGACCGTACCTGCTGGCAGTGGAGCTGGCCTCGATGATGCTGACCTCGGGACTCGTCGCGGCGTATCACCTCGGCAAGCAGGATTAAGCGAACCAACCAAGCGGACAGAAGAAAGGAATGACGGAAGCCACCGGCATACCGATGGAGCATGGCCTCGCCCTGGCCGGGGTGCTGTTCGCGCTCGGCCTGCTCGGCCTGATCGTGCGCAGGAACATCCTGTTCATGCTCATGTCGCTCGAGATCATGATGAATTCGGCGGCGCTCGCCTTCGTGGTCGCCGGCAGCCGCTGGATCCAGGCGGACGGCCAGATCATGTTCATGTTGATCATCACGCTGGCCGCCTGCGAGGCCTGCGTGGGACTCGCGTTGCTGCTGCAGCTGTATCGACGCTTCGGCTCGCTGGATGTCGACGCCGCGTCCGGAATGAAGGGATAAGCCGGCCATGCTCGATCTCCTGTTTCTCGTCTTCGCCCTGCCGCTGGCCGGATTCGTCACGCTGGCCTTCGCGCGTGGCCGCCTGCCCGAGATCCCGGCCGCCATCGTCGGCGTGGGTTCGGTCGGCGGCTCCTTCCTGGTCGCCGTCCTGTGCGGCTACGAGTTCCTGACCCATCCGCCCGAGGGCGGCGCCTACACGCAGGTGCTGTGGCAGTGGATGGATGTCGGCAATCTGGACATCCGTTTCGCGCTGCGCCTCGATGCGCTGTCGCTGTCGATGCTCGGCGTGATCACCGGCGTGGGCTTCTTCATCCACCTGTTCGCGTCGTGGTACATGCGCGGCGACGATTCCTACGACCGCTTCATGTCGTACATGAACCTGTTCGTCGCCTCGATGCTGTTCCTGGTGCTCGGCGACAACCTGGTCTTCCTGTACTTCGGCTGGGAAGGCGTGGGCCTGGCGTCCTACCTGCTGATCGGCTTCTGGTACAAGGACTCCGCCAACGGCTACGCGGCGCGCAAGGCTTTCGTCATCACGCGCGTCGGCGACACCTTCATGGCCCTGGGCCTGTTCGTGCTGTTCCACCAGTTCGGCACGCTCGACATCCAGGAGCTGATGACCCGCGCCGCGGTCGAGTGGGAGCACGGCCCGCTCATCGCCACGGTGGCCGCACTGCTGCTGCTGGGCGGGGCGGTGGGCAAGTCCGCGCAGCTGCCGCTGCAGACCTGGCTGCCGGACGCGATGGCCGGCCCGACGCCGGTGTCCGCGCTGATCCACGCGGCGACCATGGTCACCGCCGGCGTCTACCTGATCGCGCGCACGCACGTGCTGTTCGAGGTCTCCCCGATCGGCCTGGAAGCGGTGGGCTGGGTCGGCGGCGTGACCGCCGTGATGGCCGGCTTCATCGCGCTGATGCAGACCGACATCAAGCGCATCCTCGCGTACTCGACCATGAGCCAGATCGGCTACATGTTCCTGGCGCTGGGTGCGGGCGCCTACCAGTCGGCGATCTTCCACCTGATGACGCATGCCTTCTTCAAGGCGCTGCTGTTCCTCTCGGCGGGCTCGGTGATCCTGGCCCTGCACCACGAGCAGGACATCTTCAAGATGGGCAACCTGCGGCGCGACCTGCCGTTCACCTTCTGGGTGTTCCTGATCGGCTGCCTGGGCCTGATCGCGTTCCCGGGTACCTCGGGCTTCTTCTCCAAGGACGAGATCCTGTTCGAGGCCTATGCCGGCGGCAACATGCACCTGTACTGGATGGGCCTGTTCGGCGCGTTCATGACCGGCCTCTACACCTTCCGCATGGTCTTCATCGCGTTCTTCGGCAAGGCGCAGCACCACGGCGTGCACAAGCCGCACTCGAAGTTCGCGCACGACCTGCCGCTGGCGGTGCTCGCGTTCTTCGCGCTGGTGGGTGGCTTCATCCACCTGCCGCTCGATTCGGTGCTGCCGCAGAAGATCTTCTCCGAACAGATGGAGCACCAGAAGCACCTGCTGGAGGCGATCTCGGTCGGCGTCTCGCTGCTGGGCGTGGTGCTCGCCTGGCTGATCTTCGGCGGTTCGCGGGCGCGGGCGGAGAGCCTGCGCGACAGCCGCAATCCGATCCTGGTCTGGTGGCGCGAGGCCTTCGGCTTCGACTGGCTGTACGACCGGCTGTTCGTGAAGCCCTATCTCTGGTTCATCCGTGTCAACGCGAAGGACATCGTCGACCAGATCATCGACCTGATCCCGCTGAGCTTCCGCGTGCTCAACGGCCTGCTCGCCCAGACCCAGAACGGCAACCTGCGCTGGTACGCCGCCGTGGTCGGTGCGGGGACGGCGGTGATCATCGGCGCGGTGGTGTTCACATGAGCTTGCATGGAACCGACAGCGTTGCCGCGGGAGCGCGCCTGCCCGCGGATTCCTGCGTCACGGGAACCTGGGCACGGAAGCGGAAGGGCGGCGCGTCGGCCCCGCTCGGGACCCCCCATCGCGCTGCGCCCGGTCACCGTGACCCGGGCCGCTCCCACCACATGAACGGCGCCCACGCATGATCCTGGTCTGGCTCATTCTCATCCCGTTCATCGCCGGCCTGCTGAGCTGGCAGGCGGAACTGCGCTTCGGTCCGAAGTATCCGCGCTGGATCGCGCTGATCGGCATGCTGATCGCGCTGGGCATCTCGGTATGGCTGTGGATGGCGTACGACTACAGCCTGCCGGCCGCCGATGGCGCCACGCAATGGGTGATCGAGTACAAGGCGCCGTGGATCCCGCGCTTCGGCATCTCGTTCCACTTCGCGCTCGACGGCCTGTCCATCCTGCTGGTGTTGCTGACCAACCTGCTGGGCGTGATGGCGATCATCTGCTCGTGGAAGGAAATCGACCGCAACGTCGGCTTCTTCCATCTCAACCTGCTGTGGAACCTGGGCGGCGTGGTCGGCGTGTTCCTGACGCTCGACCTGTTCCTGTTCTTCTTCCTGTGGGAAATGATGCTGGTGCCGATGTACTTCCTGATCGCGCTGTGGGGCCATGACACCCCAGGCGGAAAGGGCAAGGTGTACGCGGCAACCACGTTCTTCATCTTCACGCAGGCCTCGGGCCTCGTGATGTTGCTGGCGATCCTGGGCCTGGTGTTCGTGAACTACCAGAGCAGCGGCACCATCACGTTCGACTACGAGGACCTGCTCAAGACCGAGATGAGCAAGTCGGTCGAGTACGTCCTCATGCTCGGCTTCTTCATCGCGTTCGCGGTCAAGACGCCGGCGGTTCCGCTGCACACCTGGCTGCCCGACGCGCACTCGCAGGCACCGACCGCCGGCTCGGTGGATCTCGCGGGCATCCTGCTC
>CAMLNE010000133.1 GCA_946481265.1 uncultured Panacagrimonas sp.
CGATCGACGTGATCGAGCAGATGACGCTCGGATCGCGTCCGGCGCGGCGTGGCTCTATGGCCGGCGTCGAATCGCTGCGCGCCATTCCCTGGGTGTTCGCCTGGACGCAGTGCCGCGCGATCATCACCGCGTGGTACGGACTGGGCTGCGCGCTGGAGCGCGCCGAGGCCGCCTTCGGTGAGGAGCGGCTGCTGGAGATGGCGCGCGACTGGGCTTTCTTCCGCGTGATGCTCGACGACATCGACATGATCCTGGCCAAGTGCGACCTGGCCATCGCCGAGCGTTTCTCGCAGCTGGCCGGCCCCCTGCATGCGCGCTTCTTTGCGCAGGTGCGCGAAGAATTCGAGCGCACCGTGCAGGCAGTGCTCAGGCTGCGCGGCGCCACGCGCCTGCTCGCGCAGGACCGCCGGCTCGCCGAGTCGATCCGCCTGCGCAATCCCTATCTGGATCCGATCAACCTGATCCAGATCGACCTGCTGACCCGCTGGCGCGCCGGCGGCAGCCAGGACGAGGCGCTGCTGCATGCCCTGGTGGCTACCGTCAACGGTGCCGCGCAAGGCCTGCAGAACACCGGCTGAACGTCGCTCCGCCTGACGCGGCATTCAGGAAGGTTTCAGTCGCGCTGGAAAACACTGGCCTCTCCAGATCGGAAATCTCCACCAGGAGCCGAACCTCATCGTGAACGGGCCGCGCCGGCAATCCATGCCGTCGGCGCAGGGCATCCACTCTTCATCACGGACGATCCCGAAACCGGGGATCCCGCCGAACCGGAAGGCAGCCGCCGCCATGAGTACCTGCCATTTCTGCAACACCCTGACGCTTGCACCGCGCCGCTTCGATGTTCCCGCCCACCTGCACCGGATCGGTCCACCGCAACTGGACGAAAACGGCCACCGGCGCCTGCCCGAGTACCAGTGCTCGATCTGTGGCTCGGTATGGCGCTGGCGCGACGATCACGGCTGGGCCGAACCGCCGTTCGAACACCCGCCGCCGCAGCGCGTGTTCGCCACCGCTCTGGCGCGCCCGGCTCCGCCCTGGCTGCGTTCCCCGCGCAGCGCCGGCCTGCGCCATCTGTCCTGGTATCAGCGGCAGGGCATGACCCTGCCGCCCCGATACCGCGCACTGGCCAGCCGCCGCCCGCAGCGCCGCGTCCCCGCACGCGGCTGGCGCCGCAAGCTGCGCGGCCGGGCAGCGGCCTGGGGGGGATCCGGGAGGAGGATCAGCCGATCGTGAACGGATCGCGCGTGGCGCCCCAGCTCTACCCGCCTTGCCGGAGCGGTACGGCATGCTCGACAGATCTCTCGCAGGTGACGGGCTCCGCTTGGCCCTTGTTCGGCTCGGACCGTCCCACCGTCATCAGTTTCGCTGCCAGTCGCGCGCGCGCTCGAAGCCGTGAGCGGCGCGATACAGCGTCGCCTCGTCCCCGTGCCGGCCGACCAGCATCAGTCCGACCGGAAGTCCATCGCGAACCGCACAGGGAATCGAGAGGGCGGGATGTCCGGTGACGTCGAAGGGAGCCGTGTTCGGAATCATCTCGAAGGCGCGTGCGCAGATCTCGGCGATACCGGCGTCGGCGCCGGGGATCCTGCGTGCCTTGATCGGCACGGTGGGCATCAGCAGCACATCCACCGACTCGAGCGCCGCATCGTAGGCACGTCGCAGCCGGCGCGACAGGTTCTGTGCCCTCGCGTAATGCACGCCACGGTACCGGTTCAGCACGTACTGCCCGAACAGCAGCGTCGCCTTGACCGATACGGCCAAGTCGTCGGCGCGCGTGCGCCAAGCGTCGTGCGCCTGCATCAGGCTGGGAATGTAGAGCCCCTTCCAGTTGAAGCCGAAGCCGTTGCCGTGAAGCATCTGCATCGTGCCGCCCTCGTGGGCGATCGAAGACCAGATCGCGGGCGCCACCGCGTGCATCGGAATGGAGACCGGGGTGAGACTGGCGCCGAGCGTGGCGAAAGCCTCGGCGCTGTCGCGCACTGCGTCGTCGACATCCGCCTCGGAGACCGCGTGCCCGAAGCCCTCCCTGAGCACGCCGATACGCAACCCCTCGATGCTATTCCCCAGCGCCTGGGTATAGCGGTCCCTGCGCAGGCCCGATTGCCTCGGGTCGAGGCCGTCGTCACCGGCGATGACCTCCAGCAGCAGCGCGTTGTCGGCGACGTTCGACGTGATCGGCCCGAGATGGTCGATCGTCGCCTCGATCGGCATCGCGCCCGTGTACGGCACCAGGCCGTGCGTGGCCTTCATGCCGACGGTGCCGCAGAACGCCGACGGGATGCGGATCGACCCGCCCTGGTCGCCGCCGATCGCCATGTCGACCTCGCCCGCCGCCACCAGCGCCGCGCTGCCCGAGGAGGAGCCGCCGGACATGTGGCCGGCCTTGCGCGGGTTGATGACCGCGCCGCTCGCGTTGGTATGGCTTCCGCCGGAGAAGCACAGGTACTCGCAGTGCGACTTGCCGACGATGGTTCCCCCCGCATCGAGAATGCGGGTCACGACGGTGGCGTCGACGTCGGGCACGTAGCCCTTCAGGGTCGAGGCACCGTTCATCATCGGCACGCCGGCGACGCAGATGTTGTCCTTGATCGCCAGGGTCCTGCCCTGCAGCGGCCCCGAGGCCGCGCCGGTGATCGTGCTCTGGTAGTACCAGGCGTTCAGCGGATTGTCCGCCACGCTCGGCGCGCGGCCGGGCGTGCGCGGGTAACGCACCTCGGGCAACTCGTCGCCGAGCGACTCGAGCACCCGGTAGCCGGCGGCCGATCCTTCCATCACCGCGCGGTATTCCTCCAATTCCGCCGCGCCCAGGTGAATGTCGAGGGAGGCGGCGATCTGCGCGATCTCGGTAGTGGTGGGGCTTTTCATGGGGTCCGTATGGATTGCCTGGAGGACACATCGCCGATGCATCCGGGTGGACGTCGGCCGCGTTGCCGGCGCATGCAACTTTCAGCTGGAGACACAGGAGCCGCACGAATGCGGTTCCCGTCCTGCCCGGCTGCGTTTCCTGTCGTCATCGACATCGCGTTCCATGGCCGGTTGGCGCCACCGGAACCGGCCCAGGCCAGCCGCACGAGCGCCGTCAACATCCGTCGCATCGGCAGATTCACTGCTGACGTTTCCTAGCCCGCGGCGTCGCGCATCAGTCCGGTTGCCGGATGGCAGTTGATGTAGTCGTAGCGCTGCCCCGCCGCCGCGCATACGGATACCTCGTGATACAGGCGCAGTTTCTGGAAGTTGGCGACGACGCCCATGAAGGTCACGAAGATGCGCAGGTGCGAAGGATGCGACTCCGCCCAGCGCTCGAGCCGCTCCATCGAATGCCAGTGCCCCACCACGAAGCTCTTGTCCAGGCGCGTACCGTCGCGGCCGATCAGCTGCACGTAGCGGTTGCTGTAGCACCCAACTTCCCGGCCCTGGTCGCGCAGGAAGTCCATTCCACTGCGCAGCGTCGGCTCCATCTGTTCGAGATAGAGAGCGCGCTCTTCCGGATCGCAATCGGACCAGTCCTGCCCGGAGCGGATCAGGCACAGGTTGTCATGCCCGGCGATGCTGACGCGGACGCCGTGCGAGGGCCTGCGGCTCAGTTTGCCGGACGGCGTCATGCGATCGGATTGCGATGCGGGGACGCGGTCGCGCATCGCGCCCCAGTAGCCGTGCTCCTGGATCGGCTCGCTGATGTGCTGCGCCATTGCACCCACACCCGGCAGCTCGCCACGGAACGCGTACAGCGTCTCCAGCTGCTCCGCCCGCGGGATGGCGATTTCCCGGAAGTAGCCCAGCCCTTCGTCCAGGCGCCCGTCCGACTGCCACCAGTCCGCCACCGCCGGGCTCGAAAGCCATTGCTCGAACACCGCGGCGCGGTTCCAGTAGGCGACGATGATGAAGTTGTCGTAACCCGCTTCGTCGCGGTACTCGGTCAGCTCGTGATGCACAGCGCCATGCTCCAGTCCCAGCTGGTCGGCCAGGGCGCGAAGTGCCTCCAAGGCTCGAGGCCGTGCCGCATCACCGCGCGATTGCACGCCCAGGTAACCCATTACCACCTCGGTCACCGACGGCGATAGGCGCCCGGAGTAGGCCTCGTACGGCGGGGTGTAGTCGTCGGCCACGCGGCGCGAAAGCATGCGTGGACAGCGCAGGTGCTGGGCGATGGCAGATTCCATGGCTCCCTCGGCGGTCGATGGTGACGTGGGTCTGGCGGCATCGTCCGCGACGGATGCCGCAAATGCGGACGGCGCGTGGCTCACCTGCCCAGGCGCGCCACCGCGGTGGTGGTCAGGAAGCGATCGTAGGCATTGCCGTCGTCGACGTAGACGCTCTGATAACCGTTCGCGCTGCGGGCGTGCTGGATCATCGTGATCCGGTTGCTCTGGACGTCGTGGAAATGCGTGCTATGCCACGACCAGTCCGGATTGCCCTGGCCATCGACGACCTTGTGCGCATCGTTCTGCAGCAGGCCGGTGGCGATCTCCGACTGCTTGTAGAGCGCGCCGCGCCGGTCGTAGCTGATCTGCGTCAGCTTGACCCCGTTGCGCACGTCGGACCAGGTGCGCCGGCGACCCACCGGCGCGCGCGGATACCCGACCGGCTCGGCGTCCCAGACGATCACCTCGGGAACCAGTTCGAACGTGCGGTCCATGAAGGAATTGCCCTTGGCCCCGCCGTGGAACCCGGTGTGCCATTCCGGATGCTCGCCGCCGTGCCAGTTCCCGGAGCAGGCGCCCAGCATGGGCCGTCGCTCCGCCACCTTGAAGTTGCCCCAGGTGTGCATCGGGTCTCCGGCGCCCCAGGCGTCGGTGAGGAAGAACGTCATGCCCGGCGCGATCGGCTCGAAGCGCTGGTTGGTGGGGAACTGGCGCACGCGCTTGAACGCCGGGAAGTAGCCGTAGAGATCCGGGAACCGGTGCTGGTCGTAGTACCACACGCTGAGGAACGAGCTGCCCTTGACGTCATTGGGGGCGGTGAAGAGCGCCGTATTGAGGCGCAGCTTGTCCTTGAACCCGCGGAACACCGTGCCGTCATTGCGTCCGGTGACCTGCAACTCGAACCAGATGAAGTTGTGGAAATAGACCAGGTCCCCGTCCGGTCCCAGCGACCATGAGGGGATTGCGTACTGGGAATAGTCATGCCGGCCCCAGTTGGTGCTGATGTTGGCGCAGCACTCCTGGCCGGTCGTCGCATCGGGAAACGGCAATCCTCCGATCCAGGTGTTTCCTTCCTGTCCGTCGGTCCAGAGATTTCCGTCGGCACCGAACTTTCCGCGTCCGGCGTTCTTGAGGGTCATCTCCAGGTAGCGATGGTTGAACATCTGGGTGATGTCGCGGGTGGAGTCCTTGATCCGGATCCGTCGGCCCATCTCCTTGATCTGCCGGTAGCAGATCGGCGTCAGCAGGTCCTTCACGACATCGACGTTGTTGGCATCGACTTCGTCGCCCGGCTTGATCTTTCCCTTGGTGTACATCTCGATCGACAGCAGCTCGTCCGGATAGGCCTTGCTGACATCACCGGATCTGGCAATGGTGCTCCACAACGGCGCAAGGACACCGGCGCCCGCACCGGTGGCGACCTTGTTGATGAAGCAGCGGCGGCTGTAGTCGAAGTCGTACTTGCGAATCCGCATGAGAGTCTCCTGCGCGTTCACCCACGCCCCGGACGCAGGTAGGAATGATCGCGGAGTCGGGCGCTAGGTCGACCGCACGATTCCGCAATTGGATTCTCGGCAAGGGAGAACCGGACGACCCTAATGAGTTTCCCGCTTGAATCGGCCAGTTTTCCCGACGCCTTGCCATGCTTGTTGCACCTGCGGGAGGATGCGGACGCTCCGGCATGCGCGGCATCTGGGAACTATGCGAGTAAGGGGGAGCGGGTCATGAGCCGACTGCTGACGACCAATGACGTCCCATTGCATCAATCCACCGAGTACTGGATCGACGCGATCTGCGACGCTTACGTGAAGCTGCATTGCCAGCCGCAGGATCTGGACGCGGGCCCGCTGCAGGGCTACATCCAACAGCACCCCTTGTCGTCGATCGACGTGTCGGTGGTGAACGCCTCGCCGCAGAGCATCCTGCGTACCCATTCGCACATCGCGCGTTCGACCGAGGACGTCTTCATTGTCAGCATCCAGGCCAAGGGCATCAGCCGGATCACCCAGGACGGACGTACCGCGGAACTTCAGCCGGGGGATTTCGGATTCTTCGACAGCACCCGCCCGTACACGCTGGTGTATCCGCACGGGCTGCACCTGTTCACGCTGAAGGTGCCGCGCCGGATCGTGCTGTCCCAGCTACCCAACGCGGAGTCGCTGACCGCGCGGAAAGTCTGTGGCGACAAGGGCGCAGGGCACCTGCTGCTGACGATGATCAGGACCCTGGTCAACGACATCGGCGATCTCGACCCGATGTCCTACGAGGCCGTGGCGACCGGCGTAGTCGATATCCTCACCGCCGGTCTGCGCACGCTCGATGCCGGCGTGCGGCCGACGCCCACCGCCCTCGCCAGCTACCACGTGCAGCGCCTGCGCGCACACGTTCACGAGCATCTCCACGACCCCACCCTGAGCGTGCAGAGCACCGCGCGCGCCCTGCAGATGTCGGTCAGCAGCATCTACCGCGTGCTCGAGACGCAGGATGTCACGCTGGCCGAACTGATCTGGAGCCAGCGGCTGGAGCGCTGTCGAAAGGAGTTGGCCGACCCGCAGAAAATCTCGCAGAGCGTCACGACGATTGCCTTTCGCTGGGGTTTCAGCGACGCCTCGCACATGGGCCGACTCTTCAAGCGCGCCTATGGCCTGACGCCGCGCGAATACCGCGAACGGGCCACGAGTTCTGCCGTGCGTGACGCCCCCCGGATCTGGACGCCGTAGTCCGCAAGGTCCGCCGCGGCCGGATCGCTTCCTGCCGGACGCTCAGCGCCCGTCTGGCGCCACCGCCGGCATCTCCACCCCGATCAGCACCTTTTTGCTGATGATCGAGGCCAGCTGCGCCTCGGACCAGCCCTCGGTACCGGCCGGACGTACCGGCAGGACCATGAAGCGTGTTTCCGCCGTCGTGTCGACCACGCGGATCTCGATGGAGTCGGGCAGGTCCAGCCCCATTTCGCGCAGCAGCGTGCGCGACTCGCGCACCAGCCGCGAGCGGTACTCAAAGCTCTTGTACCAGTCCTGCGGCAAGCCCAGGATCGGCCAGGCGGTGCAGGAGCACAGCGAGCAGACGACCACGTGGTGCAGGGTCGGCGTGTCCTCCAGCGCCACGATGTACTCGCCCTGCGGGCCGGCGTAGCCGAGCTCGGCACAGGCCGAGGTGCCGTCCATGAACAAGCGCTTGCGGAATGCCGGGTCGAGCCACGCCCGGGCTACGACGTGGGCACCATTGGTCGGCTTCCAGTCCTCGGCGGCGGTGCGCGCGAAGGCCTCGATGTAGCCTTCCGGCACCAGGTTCTTCTCCTCCAGTGCCTTGCGCAGGGCATGGGCACGCGCAGCCCGGGAGGCCGTCGCGGGCGGTGCGTGGTCGTCGGTGCTCAGGTCGGCCGCGAAGTTGGGCCCGGTCATGCTGATCGGCTGGTTCATCGATCGTTCTCCCGTGGTTTCAGACGGCCTTGGCCGATAGCGGATCGAGGTAGCTTTCCCAGAGATCGACCACCACGCTGCTGTTCTGCGCCGCATCGCTCCACAGGTCGCGGGCGTCGAAGCAGACGTGGTAGGTCGGCTCCATCTTGGCTTCCACGCCGTGCCCTGCCGAACCCGCGAACGGGAATCGGTGCGCCGAGCGGTGGAGAACCGTTCCCGGCTTGCCGCGGACGTACTTGGGCACGCGCGTGTGGCCGCGGAAATGCGCTTCGCGGACCCTCACCCGGTCCCCGGGATGAAAGCGCAGGTCCGCGGACCGCGCCGCCTCGCCCGAGGTCGGCGGCAACGCCAGCGGGTAGCGCCCCCCGGACAAGGCCTCGAGGCGCGCGCGGGTGACGTAGCCCTTCTCCACGAACAACGCGGCCACACCGGTGACGATGCGCTCGTAATAGGTCGAGGCCAGGTAGTGTCGTGGCTCCATGCGCTCGATCGCATGTCGCAATTCGTCGATCGTGAACGCCTTGAGTTCGGCGGCGCCGAGGAAGATCAGGGCATAGCCGATCGGCTCCCAGTCCTCGTGCCACACCGGCTCATTGTGTTCGCATTGCACCGGGCCGAAACCCTGGACTCCGCCCAGGTCATGCACGCCGTCCATGCAGGCCATCCTCCTGATCTCGCACTCGCGTGTGGCGAAGGTATGCCGCGCCCGCCCGCCTGCCTCGGCTGGGGTTCCCGCACTCTTCGGCTGCCCTTCCCTCGATCTGGCAGGAACAGGGGATGGCGGGTGCATCCAGGAGGGCGCTTTCCAGGAAGCGAACGCTTGCGCGCCGACCTGTCCGGGCCGGTGATACCGGTGGAGGACAGGGATTCCGGCGACACGGCCGGGCGATACCGTGCGAGCGCGCGGCCACGGTGAATTCGCATCGGCCCGCCTGGACAGGTGGCGCGGCTTCGCCGCCAGGCCAGCGCCGGCGGAGCGGTCGGGACGCTGGACCGGGTCAGGGCCGCGTCGTTCGTGCGTCGTGCACCGGCCACGATGTGCGCGGTGCGCCCCGGCCCTGCCCCGCGGATCAGCCGATCGTGAACGGATCGCGCGTGGCGCCGGACAGCTCCACCCACACCGCCTTGGTCTCGGTGTAGGCGCGCACCGCGTCGAGCCCGCTCTCGCGGCCGATGCCACTGGCGCCGAAGCCGCCGAAGGGCACGTTCGGCGCCACCACGCGGTAGGCGTTGATCCAGACCGTGCCGGCACGCACGCGCGCCGCCACCCGGTGGGCGCGACGCACGTCGAGGGTCCAGATGCCGGCGGCCAGGCCGTACTCCGAGTCGTTGGCCAGCTCGACGGCCTGCTCCTCGGTGTCGAACGGGATCACGCAGAGCACCGGCCCGAAGACTTCCTCGCGCAGCACGCGCGCATCGGCCGGCACGTCGACCAGCACGGTCGGCCGCACGAAATAGCCCTGCGGCGCGGCCGCCTCGCCAGCGCCACCGCAGGCAAAGCGCGCGCCCTGCCGTTCGGCCTCCGCGAGCATCGCGCGCACACGCTCGAGCTGCGCCTGGTTGGCCAGCGGCCCCATCTCGGTTTCGGCGCGCATGGGATCGCCCATGACGATGCGTCCGGCGCGCTCGACGATGCGCCGGACCAGTTCCTCCTGGACCTCGCGGTGCACCAGCAGGCGCGAGCCGGCCATGCAGGTCTGGCCGGTGGCGGCAAACACGCCGGACACCACACCGTTGACCACCGCCGCCAGATCGGCGTCCGGGAAGACCAGCTGCGCCGACTTGCCACCGAGCTCGAGCGTCACGCGCGCCAGGTGCCCGGCCGCGACCTGCGCCACGTCGATGCCGGTGCGTGTGGAACCGGTGAACGCAACCTTGTTCACGCCCGGATGCCGCACCAGCGCGCGGCCGGTCTCCGGACCGTTGCCGGTCACCACGTTGAACACGCCGGGCGGGACGCCCGCCTCGACGAACAGCTTCGCCAGTTCCAGCGCGCTGGCCGGCGTGTAGTCGCTGGGCTTGACCACGACCGTGCAGCCGGCGGCCAGCGCCGGCGCCAGCTTCCAGCCCAGCAGCATCAGCGGGGAATTCCACGGCACCACGCAGGCGACGACGCCGACCGGCTCGTGGCGCGTGTAGACGAAGAAGTTCGGACGGTCCGAAGGGATGGTCTCGCCCTGCAGCTTGTCGGCGGCACCGGCGAAGTAGTGGAACCACTGCGGCAGGTACTGCATCTGCGTGCGCATCTCGCGCAGCAGCTTGCCGGAGTCCCGCGTCTCGACCTGCGCCAGCGCCTCGGCCTCGCGTTCGAGCAGCGTCGCCAGGCGGCGCATCAGGCGCGCGCGCTCGAAACCGGTGGCCTGGCCCCAGGCGCCGTTGAACGCACGCCGTGCCGCCTGCACCGCGCGATCGATGTCCTGTGCCTCTGCATCGGGCACGCTCGCCCAGGCCTTGCCGGTATAGGGATTCAGCGTCTCGTAGCGGCCGCTGCCGGCAGCCGGCTCGAAGCGCCCGTCGATGAACAGTTCGTAATGCTCGAGTCCGGACCCGCCCACGCAATCTCTCCGAAATGAAGTCCGCTCAGGCGCGCAGGCCGGCCTGGCGCAGCAGGGGCATCACGCGCCGGTCGAAGTGCTCGAGCTCGACGACGTAGTCGTTGAAGCCGAGCATGATGCCGTCGATGCCGCTCTGCGAGGTCTTCAGCAGCTTGTCGACAACCTGTTCGGGCGTGCCGACGAAGGTCATGCCGCCCCAGCCCATCGCGAACTGCGTGCGCA
>CAMLNE010000134.1 GCA_946481265.1 uncultured Panacagrimonas sp.
GCGCCACCACCATGCCGGTGCGCCAGGTGACGCAGAATCTCTGCGTGCAGCCCGACTGCGTGTACACGATCCCGCCGAATGCCACGCTCTGCATCGATCGCGGCGTGCTCAAGCTGCAGCCCCGGCGAGCGACCCGCACACCGCATCGCTCAGTCGATTACTTTCTGGAATCGCTCGCGCAGGACCAGCATGAACTCGCCATTGGGGTGATTCTGTCGGGCACCGCCAACGACGGCACGCTGGGGCTGGAGGCCATCAAGGCGGAAGGCGGTATCACGTTCGCCCAGGATGACAGCGCGCGCTACGACTCGATGCCGCGCAGCGCCGTCGCGGCGGGATGCGTCGATTTCGTACTCAGTCCCCAGGCCATCGCCTTCGAGCTGGCCCGTATTGCACGCCGTCCTTATGTCGCCGGCTCGGTGATGGAGCTGCCGATCGAGCGTCCGACGACCGCTTCACTTCGCCAGGCTGAAAACGAGCGCGTCGAGGCCAGCGCTCACCAGGACGACGCGAGCGCGCTGCCGTCGGGTGGATCGGGCAAACAGCGCAGCGGGGCCAACCAGGCACGTGCCGAAGCGGAGTCTGCGGGGGTCGATCGAAACGGCGACACCGGTTTCAGGAAGATCCTGCTGCTGCTGCGGACCCACAGCGGCGTGGATTTCTCGCTATACAAATCACCCACCATCCAGCGCCGCGTCGCGCGGCGGCTGGTGCTCAACAAGCACGACACGCTGGCCGGCTACGCGGACTTCCTGCGCGGCAACAACGCCGAAGTCGAAGCGCTCTACTCCGACGTCCTGGTCAGCGTGACCAGTTTCTTCCGCAATCCGGAAGCCTTCGACGTGCTGCAGCAGAAAATCTTTCCCAGGCTGCTGGAAAGCACCGGCAACGAGCCCGTGCGGATGTGGACGCTGGGATGCTCGACGGGGCAGGAAGCGTATTCCCTCGCGATGGCTTTCACCGAATGCGCGGGGTCCGCGCCGCCGGGCCGCAAGCTGCAATTGTTCGCCACCGATCTCAACGCGGCCCTGGTGGAGAAGGCCCGCCACGGGCTGTACGCCAAGACCATCGCCGACGACTTGTCTCCGGAACGCCTGCGGCGCTTTTTCGTGGAGGAGGAAGGCGGCTACCGGGTGGTCAAGAGCCTGCGCGAGTCGGTGGTGTTCGCGCGCCAGAACCTGATCGACGATCCGCCGTTCTCGCGCATGGATCTGATCTCCTGCCGCAACCTGCTGATCTACCTGGGGCCGAGCCTCCAGAAGAAAGCGCTGCCGACATTCCACTACGCTCTCAAGCCGGAGGGATATCTGTTCCTCGGCGCATCCGAATCTGTCGGCGGGTTCACCGATCTCTTCGAGTCGGCCGATAAAAAGCAGAAGATCTACTGCAAGAAACTCGCACCGCCGTCGGGCTCTCATCTGCCAATCAGGAAATCGACCCCGGATCCGCGCCCGACGGGGGACAGAACGGCCGCTCCGTTCGTGCGCCAGACCCGCCCGCGCGTCGGGGCCCCCGAGGGATTCAACGGCGAACCGGACGCCCAGCGGGAGGCCGACCGCGTCATCCTCAGTCAGTACGCGCCGCCCTCGGTACTGGTCAACGCCAGCCTGCAGGTCCTGCAGTTTCGTGGTGCCACCGACCCGTATCTGAGCCCTGCTTCCGGCAAGGCCACGTTCGATCTCCTGAAGATGGTGCGGGACGGCCTGATGCTGCCCCTGCGCGCCGCGATTTCCAAGGCGGGCAAGGTCAACGAGATCGTGCGCAAGCAGGATCTCGGCTTCGAGTACGGCGGGATCGCGCGCCGCGTGAATCTGGAAGTCGTCCCGTTGAAGAACCTGCGTGAGCGGTGCTTCCTCGTGATTTTCGACGATGCGGATCGATCCGCGCGAACGAATTCCGGGGCGGGTGCGAACGTTCCGGCAACGACCGGCAAAAGGTCGCGCGCCCTTGGTCACGAGCTGCGGCAACTGCTCAACGAGCGCGAAACGGAACTCTCGGATACGCGCGATTACCTGCAATCGGTCCAGGAGCAATACGAAGCGGCGAACGAAGAGCTTCAGTCAGCCAGCGAGGAGGTCCAGTCGGCGAATGAAGAACTGCAGAGCCTGAATGAGGAACTGGAAACCTCGAAGGAGGAGCTGGAGTCATCCAACGAGGAACTCACCACCGTCAACGAGGAGATGGCCAACCGGAATATCGAGCTGAACCGCGTCAACAGTGATCTCGTCAATCTGCAGAGTGCGGCGAAGCTCGTCATCGTCCAGCTCGGTCGCGATCTGACGATCCGTCGTTTCAGTGCGCAGGCCGAAAAGCATTTCGAGCTCCTGCCTGCCGACCTCGGCCGCCCGATCGGAAATCTGCGGCACAACTTGAAGATTGCAAATCTGGAAGGGCTGATCGCGGACGTGATCGACTCGGTGCGCGAATCCGAGCGCGAGGTGATGGACGAGGGCGGGCGCTGGTGGTCGCTACGGATACGGCCGTATCTGGACCTCGACAACAAGGTGGACGGCGCGGTCCTGGTGCTGGTCGACATCGATGTCCAGAGGCGCGGCACCCAGGCCATCGCCGAGACGCGCGACTACGCCGAAGCGGTCGTCCGCAGCGTGCGCAACCCGCTGCTCGTCCTGAACGCCGATCTTCGCGTGCATCAGGCCAGCGCGGCGTTCTATCGCGATTTCAAGCTTGACCCCGCTCAAGTCGAAGGTCGCTCGGTCTACGAGCTGGGCAACCGCAGCTGGGATGTTCCCGAACTGCGCCGGCTGCTCGAAATCGTCCTGCCCACGAATAGCGTGTTCGAGAATCTGGAGATCAGCCAGGTCTTCGAGGCGGTCGGACGTCGCAACCTCCTGTTGAACGCACGACGTCTGGACGACTCGATCGGCCAACCCGCCAGAATTCTGCTCGGCATCGAGGACGTGACCGAGCGCGAGCGCGGCCGGGAGGCCTTGAAAGCAGCAGAGCGCAAGCACCGTCGGGTACTGGATTCCGTACCGCAAAAGCTCTTCACCGCCACCCGCGACGGCGAGATCGACTACGTCAACCCGGCGTGGATCAAGTACACCGGCCGTCCGTTCGAACAGTTGAAGGGTTCAGGCTGGACGGACGTCGTCCATCCCGACGATCTGCCCGAGAACCTGCGGGTCTGGCAGTGCGCCGTGAGCGCCGCTGAGCCCTTCATGTTCGCGCACCGCCTGCGTCACGCCGACGGCGAGTACCGCTGGCACCTGATCCACGCGGAGCCGGTGCTCGACGAAACAGGTGCCGTTTCGATGTGGGCCGGATCGAACAACGATCTCCACGAGGTGACCGAGGCCAAGCACCGGAAGGATCAGTTCCTGGCAATGCTCGCCCATGAACTTCGGGGCCCCCTGGCCCCGCTGTCCAACGCACTGCAGATCATGCGCCGCGAGGACGCCAAAGCCGGCGTGGTTCAGCGCGCCGGAGACCTTGCGCTCAAGCAGATGCAGCACATGAGCCGGCTGATCGACGACTTGCTCAATCTAAGCCGCATCAACAGTGGCCGGCTGGAACTGCGTCGCATGCCCGTGGACGTCATCGCGGCGGCCCGGGACGCTGTGGACAGTGCGCGCCCGGCAATCGCCGAAGCGGGCCATGCACTGACGCTGGAGCTTCCGCACGAGCCCTTGTACGTCGACGGCGACCCGGTGCGCTTGGCGCAGATGTTCAGCAATCTGGTCAACAACGCCTGCAAGTACACCGATCCACCCGGCCGCATCCATCTGAAAGTCGAAAACCGGGACGGGGGAGCGCGCATATCGGTCAGCGACAACGGCGTCGGTATCGCAGCCGACATGCTCACCAGGATTTTCGACATGTTCATCCAGGTCGACCAGTCGCTCGCGCGGGGCAAGGGCGGTCTGGGAATAGGACTGAGCCTCGTGCGCAGTCTGGTGGAGCTGCACGGCGGCCAGGTCCAGGCGTACAGCAAGGGTGTCGGCCAAGGAGCCGAATTCGTGGTGACGCTTCCAGAGCTGGCCGATCCTGTACCGCCTCGGGCCTCCCCACATACACCGCCCACTACGGTGTCTTCTGGCGGACACCGCATCCTGGTCGTCGACGACAATCGCGACACCGCCCTGTCGTTTTCGCTTCTTCTGCAACTGGAGGGGCACCGGACCGCGATCGCCCATGATGGTACCGAGGCGCTGGCGATCGGCGACAGGTTTTATCCTCATGTCGTACTGCTCGACATCGGCCTGTCTGGGCAAAGCGGATACGAGGTTGCCGAGCAAATTCGGAAGCGGTCGTGGGGCGGGAAACTGCTTCTGATCGCGGTAACCGGGTGGGGCCAGGAAAGCGATCGGGAAAAATCCCGTCAAGCCGGCTTCGACCATCATCTGGTCAAGCCGGTGGACCATGCCGTATTGGACCGTCTTCTCGCGCAGTTCGCTTCCGACGCTGCCGATCCCTCCTGAAACAGCGGCCCGTAGCCCCGCTGTCCTCACATCGTCTGTGTCGGGCGGTCGAACCCGGCCGTGCCAACGAGCTGCGATTCGATCTTCTGCTGGGTCGTCCCGCCGTCCTGCAAGCTGAACTGCACGCCGATTCCCTGTACGCGTTTGCCCTGAGCTGCACGCGGGGTCACCCATACCACCTTCCCGGCCACCGGCAGCCGCTCGGCGCTGTCCATCAGGGTGAGCAGGATGAAGACCTCGTCCCCCAGGCGGTATTCCTTGCTGGTGGGAATGAACAGGCCCCCGTTGCGGATGAAGGGCATGTAGGCGGCAAACAATGCGCTCTTGTCCTTGATGTTGAGCGTCAGGATCCCCGGTTGTGCGCCGCCGGGTCGTGGAGGGGGTGTACTCATGCGCTGCGGGTTCCTTCTCCGGATCCACGGTTCATTTCATGGCGCGGTCGAACGACGCCACCAGGAAATCATAAGAGATTCGACCAGCAGCTGCGGATTGGCATTGCCCTGCAGGCGGCGATGCGCCTCGACCGCCTCGGCGAGCAGCTGTTCGACGTGGCTCGCACCCATCCGGCGCGCAAGCAGTGCGAGTGCATCGTCATCGAGTCCCACCACCAAGGCCTGCAGCAGCTGGTGGAGCATGCGTTGCAGGTGGCGCAGCCAGTCGTGGACCAGCTCCGGTGAAAGCTTCGCGCCTGCCGGCGCGAGTCGCCCAGCCGCGACCAGCGGGTCCAGCCTCCTGCCGGCCACCGCCAGCAGCTGCTCGCGCCAGATTCCACGTTGCGCGCTCAGGCCGCTGTCGCGTGCCTCCAGCGCGGCGAGCGGTGCGCCGCCCGCCTCGCGCAGTGCGGTGCGTGCATCCAGCCGCGGCGCCTGAGCCTGCAGCCAGGCCACGGCCTGATCCAGATCCGGGACCGGGAAGTCGAGTCGCTGGCAGCGGCTTCGCAAGGTCGGCGCCAGGGCCATCGGCCGCTCGGAGATCAGCAGGATGTGGATACCCGCCGGGGGCTCCTCGACGGTCTTGAGCACCGCGTTGACCCCGTTGCTGTTGAGCGCATCGGCCGGATCGATCACCACCACCCTCGCCTGCCCGTAATGGCTGCTCAGGGCGAGGCGATCCATCATTGAGCGCAACTGCTCCATCGAGATGTCGCGCTTTTCCTTCTCCGTCTTCTCGTTGAACTCGCGTGTCAGCCAGCTCAGGTTCGGATGCGTTCCGGCGGCACGCTGCACGCATCCACGGCAGTGTCCGCAGGGCGTCCCATCGTCCGCGCCTTCCTCGCACAGCAGGCTCGCGACGAGTCGGCGCGCGAAGCAGCGCTTGCCCACGCCATTGGGGCCGGCGAGCAGCAGGGCATGGCCGAGCCGGCCGGCACGACGGGCGTCGCCGACGCGCGACCAAAGTGCGGCATGCCAGGGCAGGACGTCACCGGTTTCCAGCGTCATGAAAGCCGCTGCTCCATGGCGCGTTCGACTTCCCGGCGCACCTGGCCCAGTGGCAGCGTCGCGTCGAGCACGGCGTAGCGCGCCGGATCGCGGCGCGCCCGCTCGAGATAGGCGGCCCGGACGCGCGACATGAAAGCGAGCGTCTCCGCCTCGAAGCGGTTGGCATCGCCGCGGCTGAGTGCGCGCGCAAGGCCCACCTCCGGCGGCAGGTCGAACACCAGCGTCAGGTCCGGGCGCAGCTCCTGCAGTGCCAGGCGTTCGAGCGCCCGCAGATGCTGCGCCTCGATGCCGCGGCCCGCGCCCTGGTAGGCCCAACTCGCATCGACGAAGCGATCGCACACGACGTCCTCGCCGCGCGCGAGCGCAGGGCGGATCCGGTTCGCGACGTGTGCGGCACGTGCAGCGAACATCAGCAGCAGCTCGGTCGTCGCATCCATGCCCTCGGCCCAGTCGCCAAGCACGATCGCGCGGATCGCCTCGGCCAGCGGCGTGCCGCCGGGCTCGCGCGTGCTCACCACGGTCCGGCCGCGCGCCTGCAGCCAACGCACGATCGACTGCGCATGCGTGGTCTTGCCGGCGCCCTCGCCGCCTTCGAGCGTGATGAAACGGCCGCGTGTCGTCATCGACGACCCGCCGAGACACCGCCAAGCTGATAGCGGCGTACGGCCGCATCGTGCTGTTCGAGGGTGACGGAGAACTGGTGGGAGCCGTCGCCGCGCGACACGAAGAAAAGCTCGTCGCCCGCGGCGGGGTTGAGCGCGGCTTCGACCGCGGCACGTCCCGGCAGGCAGATCGGCGTGGGCGGGAGGCCCGCCCGCTTGTACGTGTTGTAGGGCCCGTCGGCGAGCAGGTCGCGCTTGCGCAGGTTACCGTCGAACATCTCGCCGATCCCGTAGATCACCGTCGGATCGGTCTGCAGGCGCATGCCGAGCTTCAGGCGCCGCACGAAAACGCCGGCGATGCGCGCGCGCTCTTCGGGCACGCCGGTCTCCTTTTCCACGATCGAGGCCATCGTCAATGCATCGTCCGGACGCGCGTACGGCAGGCCCGGCGCCCGCCGCGCCCAGTTCTCCTGCAGCAGGCGGTCCATGGCACCAAAGGCCTGGCGCAGGATAACCACATCGCTGGTGCCCTTGGGGAAGCGATACGTATCGGGAAAGAAGCGGCCCTCGGGGTGCATTTCGGGCTGGCCGATCGCCGCCATCACGGTCTCGGCACGCGTATCGGCCAGGGTGTGCACCAGGACCGGGTGGTCCGCGATCAGCTTGAGCGCCTGGTCGAAACGCAGTCCTTCGATGATCCGCAGTTCGTACAGCATGGTCTTGCCGCCGACCAGCAAGGCCAGCACATCGAGGCTGGACAGGCCGGGATCCAGCGCGTATTCGCCGGCCTTGATCTGCGCGGCCTGGCCGTTCGCCCGCGCCCAGAACTCCAGGTACAGGCCCTGGCGCCGCGCCTCGAACAGACCGCGCTCGCGCATCAGACTCACCGCATCGCGCAGACGGCTGCCCGGCTTGAGTTCGAGGGTCTGGTGCTCGCTGATCGACAGCGGCTTGAGCAGCTCGCGCCGCGCATCGAGGAGCAGCACGCCGGCGCCCAATGCCAGCACCAGCAGGACGACGAGCAGGCCCAGCAGGTGCCGCTTCATCGTCCGCTCCAGGGATGCTGGAGGCGCGCGGCCAGCGCCCGGGTAACCGGACCGGGCGCCTCGAATTTCAGTGTCCCGATGCGCTGCACGGGCCAGATCCCCAGCACGCTGTTGCTGACGAAGCATTCCGATGCATGGCGGACCTCGTCGGGAGAGACCAGTCCCAGCTCGCAGCCGATGCCTTCATCGCGCGCAAGCTCGACGAGCTTGTCGCGCATCATGCCGGCGACGCCGGCACGCGAGACATCCGGCGTGACCAGGATGCGGTCGATCACGAAGAACGCGTTGGTCCTGGATCCGCAGGTCACGCGCCCCTCGGCATCGCACATCAGCACCTCGTGCTGGTCCAGGGGCCAGTCACGACTGGCCAGGACCTGTTCGAGGCGGTTGAGGTGCTTGATGCCCGCCAGGCGCGGCTGGATGCCGAGCAGGATCGGGCTCCATCCCATCGTGATGCCATGGATCCAGCGCGCCGCCGGCTCATCGGGCAAGGGGCGAAGCTCGAGGAGCTCGTCGCAGGCCCGCCCGCCCGGCCGATACCCGCGACCGTTTCCGGCACGGCTCAACGTGATGCGCAGGACCGCTTGGCCGGCCTGCGCGCAGACCGAGTCGACCCGTGTCGCCAGCCCGGCCGGAATGTCCAGGTCGAGCGTTGCGGCGTCGTCCGCAAGCTTGCGCAGCTGACGGTCCCGATCGACCAGGCGACCATCCACGACCAGGCCCGTGCGGAACACGCCGTCGCCGTAATGCAGCGCCCGTGTCGCGGTCCATCCGCCTTCGCAAGGCTCACCGTTGAACAGCATCATTCCTTCGCACCCAATGCCAGGAGAAGACCGCGCGCCTTGGCGCGTGTCTCCGCCAGTTCAGCCTGCGCCTCGGAATCCGCAACGATACCGGCGCCTGCCCGGAAGCTCACCTGCCCGTCCTGCACGACCAGGCTGCGGATCAGGATATTGGTGTCCATGCGTCCGCAACGCGACAGGTAGCCCATGGCGCCCGTGTACGGGCCGCGTCCCACGCCTTCGAGCTCGGCGATGATCTGCATGGAACGCACCTTCGGGCAGCCGGTGATGGTGCCGCCGGGAAAAACCGCGCGCAGCACCTCGCCCGGCCCGATATCCGCGCGCAGCCGGCCGCGGACGTTCGACACGATGTGATGCACGTGCGCGTAGGACTCCAGGCCCATCAGCTCGCTGACTTCCACGCTGCCGGGTTCGCACACCCGGCCCAGGTCGTTTCGCTCCAGGTCGATCAGCATCACGTGCTCTGCCCGCTCCTTCAGGTTGCGGATCAGCTCGGCGCGGATCTGCAGATCATCGTCGCCGGCTCGGCGTGGCCGCGTGCCGGCGATGGGACGGGTCTGCACGCGACGGCCGTCGATCTCCACCAGTCGTTCCGGTGAGGAACTGAGCAGGGCCACCTCACCGATCCGGGCCAGCCCGGCGAACGGCGACGGGTTGTAGCGGCGCAGGCGACGGTAGACGTCAAGGTAATCGCGACCAGGCGACAGGCGCCCGCGCCAGGCGCGTGACAGGTTCACCTGGAACACATCGCCCGCCAGCAGGTAGCGGTGGATCTTCTCCACCCCATCGAGGAAATCTGCCGGATCGTCTTCGTCGAGGGCCTGCAGCAGGCAGCCGCCTTCTACTTGTTCTTCTGTAGAATCAATGGAATAAATTACATTCTTAAAATAATTTATATGATCTGGATCGTGTTCGGACAAGAGAATCGTCCGCCCCTGCTCACGGTCGCGGATGATGGCCGCCGGACAGCGTACGGCGAGGAAATCCGGCAAGCGAAACGGCGACGCCGGCAATCGGAGGGAGGGTTCGATCCAGCCGGCCGCCTCGTAGCCCATCAGCAGGAACCAGCCGCCCGTGAACGGCAGGCCGTCGGGAACGCGAGCCGGCAATGCGGCGTGGGCCGAGGACAGTCGGGCGAGCCCCTCGCGGCCGCTCAGCTGCTCGCCCGGAAAGGCCAGCAGAAGGTCGTAGCGTCCGACGCCGGGATGCCCCGCGACGCTTTCCAGGAGGAATGGAAAGGTCGCGGGATCGCGTCTGTGGATCTCGAAAAGATCAACAGAAACCGGCAGTTCAACGCGCAACTTCATGCGCGTTGAGAAGTTACTTCAACTTCGCGAATGCCAGGCTGCCATTGGTCCCGCCAAAACCGAAGGAGTTGGAAATCACGATGTCGAGCTTGGCCTGCCGCGCGGTATGCGGCACGAAGTCGAGATCGCAACCCTCGCCCGGGTTGTCGAGGTTGATGGTCGGCGGGATGACCTGGTCGCGCAGCGCCAGGCAGCAGAACACCGCCTCAATTCCACCGGCTGCGCCGAGCAGGTGCCCGGTCATCGACTTGGTCGAACTGACCGCCAGCTTGCGGGCGTGGTCGCCGAAAGCGCCCTTCACGGCCATGGTCTCGGCAAGGTCGCCGGCAGGGGTCGATGTTCCGTGGGCGTTGATGTAGTCCACCTGCTCCGGGTTGATCCCGGCGTCGCGCAGGGTGTTCGCCATGGCGCGGCGTGCACCGTTCCCATCGTCCGGCGGCAGGGTGATGTGATAGGCGTCGCTGGACATGCCGAAGCCGATCAGCTCGGCGTAGATGCGTGCGCCGCGTGCCTTGGCCTGCTCGTAATCCTCGAGGACGAGCACGCCGGCACCGTCACCCAGGACGAAACCGTCGCGATCCTTGTCCCAGGGGCGGCTTGCCCGCTGCGGATCCTCGTTGCGGGTGGACAGCGCGCGTGCCTGGCAGAAACCGGCCATGCCGGCCGGACTCGCGCCGGCCTCGGCGCCACCGGCGAGGCAGACA
>CAMLNE010000135.1 GCA_946481265.1 uncultured Panacagrimonas sp.
TCATCCCGGGAGGCCAGGGCTTCGGTGCACTCCCGACGTCCTCCCGGTTTCGGTAGCACGCGGAATTGGACCAAGTCCTCGACGACATCTGTGATGTAGTAGATCGTCTTCGCAAGAAAGAGATCTCAGAAGGTCGTCTTATTGTCCGCACAGTCGGAGACTCTCGCCAATGCATGGTCGATTGCAGCAAGGCCAATCCCAGGCAAGTCGCGCTGGCGCTTAAGTGACCAGCCCTCTGCCCACAAGCTACAGCGGCCGTCGAGAACTACAAGGGCTATAGGGGCCCGGGTCGCAATGGCCCCCATGCCCTCGTGCGCGAAGGGCTTGTTCAGATGTTCGCGTCGCCGGTATCTCGCACTCGCCGCGTTTGCAGTTCCCGTAGGCCCGCGGTGACAGCCCGAACTTGTTCGCGGGCGCCTGCTCAAATTTGATGGGAAGAGCGGGCGGCTGAAGGAGGCGGCAGAGCAGCGATGAATGTCGAGCCAGCGTGAGGGCGAGTCGGACCGACCACCGCCTACGGCCTGATCAGGTGATGCAGTTTGACCTGGCCGCGGGTGGTGCGGTTTGGGTGGCCGTCGGGGAAGGGCTCCATCGCGAGCAAGCCTGCTCCTGGAATGCGCATCCTGAGAGCGGCGTCACCGCCGGTGCGCCGACAGGCGCCGGTCGTCCACCGCGCGCGCCGGAATCCGCGCGCGCCGGAACATGATGACCTGCATCCTCTGAACGGAGACAGCGGGCCGTGAGCGAATTCAAGGACGAGATTTCAATGAAGGACGTGGCCGAACAGGTCTTGCACGAGCGCATGCGCATCGAGCGTGCCGTCGACCAGGGACAGCTTCCGGCGTGGGTGCTGGATGCCTGCGAGCGCTGGGAAAAGGCGGCCATGGGCTATGGCGCGCTGCTGGCGCGTACGGCCAGGGCGCTCCCGCCCACGGTGATGCCGGCGAGCGGCACCGTCCACTGATTGCGCAGATTGCAGACCTTCCCGGACGGGGTCCGGGATTTCCTGCGAAGGCTGGCCTCGGGCCCGGATCGACTCCGGGCCGTTTCAGGAATCAGGCCGGCACATCCATGGTGAACTCCGATACCCCGTAGCCGGCGGCTTCGGGAATTTTCAGTACCGAACCCTGCGGCCCGCGCACCAGTTCCGGCTCCACCTTCACCACCGGTGCGGCCCGGGCCGCCGCCAGTGCAGCGGCCACCGAGTCGCGGAAGCCCAGCTTCCTGACGTTCAGCAGGGTCGCGGGAACCAGCGTCCGGCGGCCGGCGGCCTCGTCGGCGATGATCGTCGGCGGCGTGAGCCAGGCCGAGTCCACCGCTTCGAAACCATCGTGCATGCCGAGCTGATCGGCCGGCGCGACCGCCAGGTAGAAGAAGGTGTCGAAGCGCTTGGGCATGAAAGGCGGCGTCACCCAGTGCGCGAACGGCACCAGTTCGCCGCAGCTCAGCACCAGATCCTCCGCCTCCAGCATGTCGGCAATGGCGATCTCGCCCCGGTCCAGGCCGCGCCGGTAGCGCTGCCCGAGCGCGGCGAGGCGGTCGGGATCGATCGCCGCGCCATCGCGCCCGCTGCGTGCCAGCAGGATGCCGGACTCCTCGAAAGCCTCGCGGATGGCGCCGACCCGCAGCGCGATCTCTTCCGCGCCCAGGTCCGCGATCCCGCTGCAGCGGGCGTGCACGCGCGCCTCGCTGTCGCCGGGCGCGAGCTTGCCGCCGGGAAACACCAGCGCGCCCGAGGCGAAATCGATCTGCTGGTGACGGACCACCATGAACACCTCCATGCCCTGCGCGCTGTCGCGCAGCAGCAGGATGGTGGCGGCCAGGCGGGGGACGGGCGGGGTGGCGGCAGCAGCGGTCGACATGGCAGGAGCTGAAGAGGTGGACCGTGGGACGACATCGGCCCCGGTCGCCGGTAGGGTGAACCGACGTCGCAGCCTGTCGCCCCCCACGATCTGGATAGGGACGTCGACGACCTCGGCCTCATCATCCAGGCCGGGTCGCGATTCGACGGAATGGTGCGCCCTGAGAGATTCGAACTCCCGACCCTCAGGTTCGAAGCCTGATGCTCTATCCAGCTGAGCTAAGGGCGCGCGGCGCCATTGTAAGGGCGCCGGGGTCGACCGCCAGGCAAGTCGATCCTCGGGCGCTTCGCCTGCGGATCCTCGCTGCGCATCGACGGCCGCGGTGACACCGGGCGTGGCGCTTGCTGCCCCCGGCAGACCCTTGGTTCCCAGAGCCAGCCCATGAGTCGAGCCACCCTGCACGATCCGCGCGAGCGCGGACCCAAGCCGCCCTTTCCGCAGCCGCCACAGTCGCCACCGGGCGATGAGCAGGCCATGGCGCCGCCCGCCGATCATGGCGAGCATGGCTACGTCGCCCGGGGCTGCCTGAAGGATCGCGTGGCATTGATCACCGGCGGCGACAGCGGCATCGGTCGCGCGGTGGCATTGCTGTACGCGCAGGAGGGCGCCAAGGTCGTCATCACCTATCTTCAGGACGATGCCGAGGACGGCGAGCAGACGCTGCGACTGATCGGCAGCTGCGGCGGGCAGGGACGCGCGATCGCCGGTGATGTCGGCGATGCGGCATTCTGCGCACGCCTGGTGCAGGAGACGGTCGAGGCCTTCGGCGCACTCGACATCCTGATCAACAACGCGGCCTTCCAGCGTCACCACGAGTCGATCGAACAGATCCCGCTCGAAGATATCGAGCGGACCTATCGCACGAATATCTTCGGCACGGTCTACATGACGCAGGCGGCCGCGCCACACCTGCGGCCAGGGGCCTGCATCATCAACACCAGCTCGATCCAGGCGCTGCTGCCCACTCCGCAGCTGGCGCTCTACGCCTCGACCAAGGCTGCGATCTCGAGCCTGACCAAGAGCCTGGCCGGGCTGTTCGCGGACCAGGGGGTGCGCGTCAACGCCGTCGCGCCGGGGCCGGTATGGACGCCGCTGATTCCCTCGACCCTGCCGCTGGAGCAGGCCCGAAACTTCGGACATCACACCCTGCTGAAGCGCCCGGCACAGCCGGTGGAGCAGGCCACGATCTTCGTGTTCCTGGCTTCGGATGACGCGAGCTATGTGACCGGCGAGGTGTTCGGCGCCACCGGTGGCAGGACGCCGCTATGAGCGTGCGCGATCGGTTTCGATAGGCAGCGCGCCGACGCGGGCGCCGTTCGTGCTGCCGGGACGGTCCACGCACAGGAAGGAGGCGTCATGGCGGGACGATACGAGGGCTTCGAAGCGGACGCGCGTGCTGCGCCGACGCCGCCGACCGGGCGACTGCTGCGCGCGCTCTGGGCCGGCTTGCTCGGATGGATCTGCTACCGGCCGGAGCGCGGCGGCCGGTCGGCCGCGCCGGGCTCCGAGCGCTCGGTCCAGAGTGGCGCGGCCCCGGGCAAGCCACGCGGCAGGCGGCGGATGCCGCGGTCTGCGCTGAAGGCGGGCCACTCCAGGACGGATGGCCAGCCGCACCGCAGTGACATGCAGCATCGCAAGGACAAGAGCAGGCTCTGAAGCGATACGCACGGCGAAGTCACGCTCGACTGCCTGGAGGCCCGCAGCCCCGCTGTCCGAATGCCGGCCGCCGCAAGGCGGGGGAGAGCGCCTGCGCAGATCCGCCGGCCCGCCGAAGCGGCCACGGCGCTTCAGGCCTGACCGGGTCGATCCGGGCCTTCCGCCACGCCGGCTCCCCCCGCGTCGGCAAGCTGCAAGGGCTGGGCGGGCGCCGTCGCAGCGTCCCGCCGTGCCGTACCTCAGGCCTTGTTGTCCGGCGTGCCGATCTTTGGCTTGCGGTCCTTGGCGTAGTACTCGGGCGCATCCAGGTCGGCAGGTGAGGCGTTCGCGTCACCGCCCGGCCGAACGGTGCGGGCGCCCGCCTCCGACCGGCGCTCGCCGCGCGGGCGGGCCTTGTTCGCATCCTGGTCGGTATTTCTGCGCTCACTCATGAAAGCGTCTCCTGCGCTGGGTGGAAGGCCGGGCAGCCGCACATCGCGCGCCCGCATCGGTGGCCGGCGGCAGCGACGCGAGGCACCGGGCTTGCTCGCAGCACCGCACCCTTACCTCGAACCCGATCAGGAGATCGCCATGCCCAATCCCCAGGCGCGCAACCTCGATGCGGCAGACCGTCGCTTCGTCCGCCAGCACGCCGAAGACCGGTCGCGAACGACGGTGGCCTATGCCAAGTGGATCCATTCGGCCGACGAGGCGCCGGATCACGGTGGGCAGACCCTGGCCACCCGCAACCACGACGTGATCCGCCGCTGGGCGCAGGCACGCCAGGCCACGCCGGCAACCGTCGAGAACGGGTCGGGCCGACCGCGTGTATTGCGTTTCGACTTTGCGCCGGACGAAGACCAGGGCGGCAGCCTGAAGCCCATCAGCTGGGATGACTGGCTCGGCGTCTTCGACGATCGCGAGCTGGTGTTCCTGTGCCAGGAGACGCGCGCGGACGGCCACCAGAGCAATTTCTTCCAGCTCGACAGTCCACGGCGCAACGACGGCTGAAGGCCTGACGCCTCCGCTCTGGACGCCTCGAGCCCGTTTTTCCGGGCTCCCCACGGCGGCGCGCGCGGCGCCGGATCGAGCGTGGCCTTCGCACATCGACGGGCGAAGAACCTCCCGCCTGCGCCGGCCCGGCGGCATCGTCGGGCCGGCGCAGCCCTGCCTATTCGTCCTCGTCGGTGCGGATGTTGCCGCCGCTGGGCCGGCCGGACCGGTGCGGCGTGGCAAGTTGCGCGCGATGGCCATGGCCGCTCGAGCGGGTCTGGATCTCCTCGGGGCGGGGCGCCCTGGCGGGCGAAGGAGTCGTGCCGTCGCTGGAGCGCGGGGTGGCTGCGGGTCGGGTCGAACGGGAAGGGGCCATGGGGTTCTCCGGTAGGGGTGAGGAGCGCTGCAAGATCCGGGGCAGCAAGTGCAGGGCCCGGGCGCAGAGAGTCCGGCCTTCGCGGTAGATTCCTTCCATGAGCCAGAATCGACCGCAGCTTCATCTGGGCGCCTTCATGCGCCCCGTCAGCATCCATACCGGCGCCTGGCGCTATCCGCACGCCTTCGCCGATGCGAATTTCAACTTCGGGCACCTGCGTGAATTCGCGCGCACGCTCGAACGCGGCTGCTTCGACGCCATCTTCATGGCCGACCACCTGGCCGTGCTCAACATGCCGATGGAGGCGCTCAAACGCAGCCATACGGTCACGTCCTTCGATCCGCTGACCCTGCTGCCGGCGCTGGCCACCGCGACCGAGCGCATCGGCCTGATCGCCACCGCCTCGACCACCTTCGAGCAGCCCTACCACGTGGCGCGCAAGTTCGCGTCGCTGGACTGGATCAGCGAAGGCCGCGCGGGCTGGAACATCGTCACCACGTCCAACCCGGATGCGGCCCTGAATTTCGGCATGGAAGATCACATGGAACACGGCGAACGCTACCGGCGCGCGCGCGAGTTCTTCGACGTGGTGACCGGCCTGTGGGATTCCTGGGCGGACGACGCCTTCGTGCGCGACGTCGACAGCGGGCTGTTCTTCGATCCGGCCAAGCTCCACGTGCTCGACCACAAGGGCAAGTACCTCTCGGTGCGTGGCCCGCTGAACATCGCACGGCCGGTGCAGGGCTGGCCGGTGATCGTGCAGGCCGGCGCCTCGGAACCGGGCCGCCAGCTGGCGGCGGAGACGGCGGAGGTGATCTTCGGCGCGGCCGGAAGCCTGGAGACGGCACGCGAGTTCTACGCGGACATCAAGGCGCGCATGGACGCCGTGGGCCGTGCGCGCGACCAGCTCAAGATCCTGCCGGCCTGCTTCGTCGTGGTCGGCGACTCGCTGGAGGAGGCACGACGCAAGCGCCTGCACCTGGACAGCCTGGTCCACTACGACAGTGGCCTGGCCTCGCTGTCGATCATGCTGGGCACGGATGCCTCGAAGTTCGACCCGGATGCACCGCTCCCCGACATCCCGCAGAGCAACCAGAGCAGGACGCAGCAGGCGTTGGTGCTGGCGGCCGCGCGCGAGGAGAACCTCACCGTGCGCCAGCTCGCACAGCGCGTGGGCGGCTACCCGGGCCTGTCGATGGTCGGCACGGCGGCCAGCATCGCCGACCAGATGGAGGAGTGGCTGATGACGCAGGCCTCCGACGGCTTCAACGTGATGTTTCCCTACCTGCCGGCCGGACTGGACGACTTCGTCAACCAGGTTGTGCCCGAGCTGCAGCGGCGCGGCATCTTCCGCACGCGCTACGAAGGCCGCACCCTGCGCGAGCACCTGGGCCTGCAACGCCCGCCCAACCGTTTCTTCGCGGACCCGCGCTGAACCCTGCATGCGACTGAACAAGTTCATCAGCGAGACCGGCGTGTGCTCGCGCCGCGAGGCGGACGCCTGGATCGACGCCGGACGCGTGAATGTCAACGGACAGCGCGCGGAGCTCGGCACGCGGGTGGCCGAGGGCGACAGCGTGACGGTGGACGGCCGGCCGGTCGGCGCCCGTCGCGCGCCGGTGTATATCGCGCTGAACAAGCCGGTGGGCATCACCTGCACCACCGAGCGCCACGTCAGCGGCAACATCGTCGACTTCGTTGGCCACCGCGAACGCATCTTCCCGATCGGTCGCCTGGACAAGGAATCCGAAGGGCTGATCCTGCTGACCAACCAGGGCGACATCGTCAACGAGATCCTACGCGTGGAGAACGCGCACGAGAAGGAATACCGGGTCACCGTCGACCGACCGATCACCGAGGCCTTCGTCCAGGGCATGTCCGGCGGCGTGAGGCTGCCCGAACTCGAGGTGACCACCCGGCGTTGCCACCTCGAGGTGCTCGCGCCGCGCGTGTTCCGCATCATCCTGACGCAGGGCCTGAACCGGCAGATCCGGCGCATGTGCGAGGTGTTCGGCTACGACGTGCGCCGCCTGCAGCGCGTGCGCGTGGTCAATGTCGAGCTCGGGATCCTCAAGGTCGGCCGCTGGCGCGATCTGACGCCGGCAGAGCTGGCCGGGTTGCTGCCGAAGCGGTTCGGCGGATCGCCCGAAGCCCGCTGACCGGCTCCAGGCGGTAGCCCGCACGAAGTCCGGGAAGCGTTCCTTCCGGTGCGCCCCCCTGTTCGGCAAGCTGCCCTTCATCGACGACAACGGCACGGTCCTGGCGGATTCGACCCCGATCATCGAGCACCTGCGGCGCCTTTACGGCGATGCGCTCGGCGTCGGTGTGACGCCGCGCGAGTCGGCCACGATGCTCGCATTCAACCGGCTCATCGACGATCACCTCTACTGGATCACGGTGATCCAGCCGCGATACTGCGACGAGGGCGATTGGCAGCGCTACCTGCGCCTGATCGTCGGCAGCGAGGACATTTCGCCCGAAGTCCAGGCCTTCGGCGACGCCTGGCGCGCGCGTTCTCAACGGCTACAACACTGCGGGCTGGACCCGCCTGTCACCCGAGACGCTTTACGCGCGTGCGCGCATGGATATCGACGCGCTGAGCGACCAGCTGGGCGAGCGACCCTTTTTCATGGGCGACGAGCCGCGCTGGATCGATGCCTCGGTGCTGTCGATCCTGTGGCACATCATCGACGCGCCGTTCTCGTTCGATACGAAACAGCACGGGAAGACGAAAGGGAATCTGCTGGCGTACATGGAGCGGATGAGGGCGCAGTTCGGGATATGAGGTTCGCACGGCGCCGCCGAAGGAGGGCTGGAAGCCGTGAAGTAGCATCTCAAGAACGTCGACGGGAAGCTCGGCGTGTCGCGCAGGACGCCGGCGGTTCACCGGGCGCGCCAGCTGGACCTGATCGAAGACCGAACGGACCCGCCCTGACGGCCGGTCCGGTGCGCGTGGCGGTCGGCCGGCGTCGACCTACCAGACCAGCGGCAGGTCCAGGATTTTCGCGACGGTCCCGCCGGCTACGGGAATCGTCGCGCCGGGTGCGACGGCGAAGTCGGGGATGCGCCTGAGCCACTCCTGCAGGCCGATGACGAGTTCGTTGCGACCCAGCACCGCGCCCGGGCAGCGGTGTGGACCGTTGCCGAAGGTCAGGACCCGGTCGATCCGGCGATTCCAGTCGACCTCCAGGGGACGCTCGTGGATCGATTCGTCGAGATTGAAAAAGGCGGTCGGGATGGCCACCATCTCGCCCTGGCGAAGCGACACGCCTTGGTAATCCATGTCGACACGAACCTGCCGCACCATCACGACCACCGGAAAGCGGCGCACCAGCTCCATCGCCGCGATGGGGATCAGGTCCGGGTTCTCGACCAGGGCGCGCCGATGCTGCGGGTTCCTGGCCAGGAACAGCATCACGAAGCTGAACAGCGATGACACGGTGTCCAGGCCGGCGCCCATGATGTGGATCGCGGCGCCGAGGCATTCGGCCGCGGTGATCGGCCGCCCGCAGATGACCGCGTTGGCGGCGCGGCTCAGCAGGTCCTCGCCGGGCCGGCCGCGCCGGCGGCTGAGGTGCGGCTCCAGGTAGGCGGCGAGCCGTCCGAGGGCGTCGACGCGGTGGTCCGGATCGGCATCGCGCGTGGCGATGTCCGCCAGGCGACCGAGCTGCTCGCGATCGACGACCGGCAGCTCGACCAGGTCGAGAAAGACGGTGAGCGGCAGCACATCGGCGAACTCCGATATGAAATTGCAGCCGCCGTGGGTTGCCAGCTTCCCGGCGAGATCGATGGCGAGCCGACGTACGAACGGCGACTTGCCGGCCACGATCCGCGGCGACAGGCCGGCATTCAGGAACGCGCGGAACGGCTGGTGCTCCGGTGGATCGAGCGTGAAGGCGCCCATCGGCACCTGGTCGGGCGCGGCCGGCACGAAGTAGTGGCGCGAACTGAAGCGCGCGTGATCGGCGTAGAGGTCATGGACGTCGCGGCCGCGCACCGCGATCCAGTGCCCGCCGTGATGCGGCGTCCACACCAGCGGGTGCGGCGTCGCCCGCTGGAAATCCACGAACGCCTGGTGAAAGGCCTCGGCGTCATGCGTCGGCTGGTAGACGTCGAAATCCACGACCAGGTGGTCTGGAACGCCGGCGGGTGGAGCCTGCCGGTCCATGATCGATGCGTCGCCCATGGCGATTCTCCTCGGTACGGGTGTCGTGGCACCGGACCCCGGTACCCACGCGTCTGGAGCATGGCGGCGCCCGCCGCCTCGGAGTTGCCAATTGGCGCGCGGTAGTTGGCAGAATGCGCGGGCTGCGTCCCGCGTCCCGCGAGGTCATATGCCTGGATCCCTGGTCAGAAGCGTCATCCTGAGCGGCGCCGCCGAGAAGATCCGCGACGCCGGCAGACAGCCTGCCGCGATCGCGAGGGCGGCCGGTGTTCCTCCGATGGCACTGCGGGATCCCGACCTGCTGATCAGCGGCCGCGCTCTGATGGCGTTTTTCGAAATCGCCGCGCGGGTCTGCCGCCGGCGCAACTGGGGACTGGAAATGTCGGTCGGCGCCCGCCTCGCGGCGGTGGTCGGTCCGCTGTGGGTGCTGCTGCGCAATGCGAGATCCGTTCGCCAGATGTGCGCCGACCTCGCGCAGAACTACGACCTCTACACCAGCGCCGCGCTGATGCACTTCGAACCCTGTGCCGGAGGCGCCGTCCTGGACTGGTCGGCCGCCGCCGGGCAGGCGGACAGCGAGGTGCAGATCGCGGAGTTCGCGCTGGGCACGATTCTCAACGAAATCCGTTCGCACGGGCCGCCGGGCTGGACGCCGACGGCGGTGTGGTTCCGCCACGAAGCGCCGCGCGACCTTCGCCTGCATCGGCGGCTGTTCGGACCCCACCTGCGGTTCAACGGCGAGCGCAACGCGATCCAGTTGGACGACACGATCCTCGACTGCCCGTTGCGAGGCGGCGTGTCGCGCAACCGCACGCTGGTCCGCGATGTGCTCCGCTTCGAGGAAGACCTGCAGGTCACCGCGACGGCCCCGCAGGTGGAGGGCGTCGTGCGCGCGCTGCTGCCGTTCGCGCCATGCGGCGTCCGGGAGGTCGCCCGTGCGATGGGCGTGTCGGTCCGTTCGCTGCAGGAGCGCCTGCAGGCGGCCGGCTACAGCTTCCGGTCCATCAAGGACGCTGTGCGTCGCGACCTTGCGGGCAAGTACCTCAAGCACTCACGGATGAGCGCCACCCAGGTCGCCGGACTGCTCGGATATGCCGACCTCACCTCCTTCAGCCGTTCGTTCCGCCGCTGGCACGGGCGGAGTGTCCGCATGACGCGAGGCCTGGATGGACCGGCGCCTTCGGCTGGCGGTCGCCGCCTGTGACATCGCCGTTTTCTCCTCCGGCCTGCTGGGTGGTCCGGCGCTAGGGCCTGTTAACGCTATTTCGGTCACTGCGGCGGAGGTCGCTTTGGCGCAGC
>CAMLNE010000136.1 GCA_946481265.1 uncultured Panacagrimonas sp.
AATGGCCTGTGGTTTGGCGATAGAACAGACACGGTGTTAGGGGTCGCACCTAGCTCGCATTTCTCACCGACTTCTGCCACGACACGCGCAACGATGCATATCTGGCAGGGACGCGATGCTGCGCGACCGGCCGATGCAGCACCTCCCGGGCTGGCGATGCATCGGCGCGGCTGGCGCGAGCGCGCGCCAACACCGTGGCGTGTCTTTCGCCCCGCTTACACGATCGGCGGCTCCTCGCCCATCCAGCTGCGCAACTCGGCCTCCATCAGGTCCACCGCTTGCTTGGCCTCGGCCGGAGCATCGAACGTGCCGACGTGGAACAGCGCGTCGCCCTCGTGCACCAGCGGCAGGTTGAGCCGCCCGATCACCACGCCCTCGGTCGGAGAGGTCACGGCCACCTCGGACTCGCCGAAGGGATCGCCGATGATTCCCAGCACCTGGTCCTTGTGCACGTGATCGCCCAGCGCGATCCCCGCGCGCAGGATGCCGCTGTCCGGTGCGCGCACCCAGCGGCTGGAATGCGCCAGCACCGGCTCGGCCATGCGCAGCGGCGCATACGGCGGCCGTTCGAGCAGGCCCATCTCCCACATGACGTTTTGCACGCCCTGCGTACCCATGCGGATGGCGGTCTCGTCGAAACGCAGCGCCTCGCCCGACTCGTACAGGATCACGGGGATGTTCTTGCGCGTGGTGTACTCGCGCAGCGTGCCGGCGGTGGGCAGCGAATCCAGGAACAGCGGCGCGCCGAACGCCTTGGCCAGGCGCTGGTTGGTCTGGTTGCGCAGGTCGGTGCGGATCTGCGGCAGGTTGGGCCGGTGCACCGCGCCGGTATGCAGGTCGACGCCGAAATCGCAGCGACCCACCACCTCGCGCACGAACAGGCCGGCCAGGCGCGCCGCCAGCGAGCCGCTCGCGCTGCCCGGGAAGCTTCGATTCAGGTCGCGACGGTCGGGCAGGTAGCGCGACTGGTGGATGAAGGCCAGCGTGTTGACGATGGGGACGGCCAGCAGGGTGCCGCGCAGATCGGCCAGCTGCGGGATCTTGAGCACGCGACGGATGATCTCCACGCCGACGATCTCGTCACCGTGCAGCGCGGCGCTGACGAACATGGTCGGACCCGGCTGGTGGCCATGCTGGACGATCACCGGCAGGTCGACCGGGGCGCTGGTGGTGAGCTTGGCCACCGGCAGGTTGACCAGGCGCCGCTCGCCCGGCGCCACCTCCGCACCGGCGATGCGAAAGGGCTCCATCAGCCGCTGCCCCGCGTCTTGGTGTTGCCCGGCCGCGCGTTCTTCTCGACCAGGTCGACGATCAGCGCGGCGATGTCCACGCCGCTGACCTTCTCGATGCCCTCCAGGCCGGGCGAGGAGTTCACCTCCATCACCACCGGTCCGCGCTTCGAGCGCAGGATGTCCACGCCGGCCACGTTCAGGCCCATGATCTTGGCCGCGCGCACCGCGGTGGAGCGCTCCTCCGGGCTGATCTTGACCTTGGTGGCGGAACCGCCGCGGTGCAGGTTGGAGCGGAAGTCGCCGCTCCTGGCCTGGCGCATCATCGCCGCCACCACGCGGCCGCCGATCACGAAGCAGCGGATGTCCGCGCCCTTGGCCTCCTCCACGAACTCCTGCACCAGGAAGTAGGCGTCGAGGTCGCGGAACGCGTCGATCACCGACTCGGCCGCCTTGTCCGTCTCGCACAGCACGATGCCGCGGCCCTGCGTGCCCTCGGTGAGCTTGACCACCACCGGCGCGCCGCCCACCAGGTCGACCAGGTCGGAGGTGTCGTCGGGCGCATGGGCAAAGCCGGTCACCGGCATGCCGATGCCCTTGCGCGCGAGCAGCTGGTGCGCGCGCAGCTTGTCGCGCGAGCGCGTGATGGCGACCGACTCGTTGAGGCAGTACACGCCGGCCATCTCGAACTGGCGTACCACCGCGGTGCCGTAGAAGGTCACGCTGGCGCCGATGCGCGGGATCACCGCGTCGAAGCCCTCCAGCCGCTGCCCGCGGTAGTGGATCTCCGGGTGGTGCGGCGCGATGTTCATGTAGCAGCGCAGCACGTCGATCACGCGCACCTCGTGGCCGCGCACCTGCGCCGCCTCGACCAGCCGGCGGGTCGAATACAGGCGCCGGTTGCGCGACAGGATCGCGATCTTCATGAGCGCGCCTTCCGGCGCCCGCGGGTGCGCTGGCCGATCAGGTAGCTCGCCGCGGGATCGACACGGAAGCGGCCGGCCAGCGCGGTCCGTCCGAGCAACAGGCGGAACAGCAGGTTGTCGCGCGCCGTCAGCGTGATCTCGATCGGCCAGCGCTCGTCGCCCAGGCCGACGTGGCTGACGATCACGGGCCGGAATTCCTGGTGGCCACCGGAGTCGGTCACCCAGCGCTCGTCGACCACCTCGGCCTCGCACCAGACCTCCCGGTCGTCGCGCTGCAGGGGGTGCACGCCGAATCGCACGCGGTCGATGGACAGCCGCTCGACGGCGAAGGCGTGGATGGCCGAGGTGCGCGCACCGGTGTCGATCTTCGCCTTGATCTGCCCGATCCCGATGTCCGCGAGGCTCACCCACTCGCGCCACCCGACGGTCCGGAGGTTCTGGGGCGTCGGGCGCTGGCGGTTCATTCGGGTGCTGAAGAGCGGGGTGGCGGCATGGACGGAATCCTAGCGCGACCTCAAGCACCTGCGTTGCCCGCCGCGGCCGGTGGCCGTGCCCGGGCAAGCCCTGGCCCGGCGATGGCACCCGGCGCGCGCCGCGCGGGAGCGCCCACGCACCCGGCGTCTTCACCCGCACGCTGCGCTGCCGCGCCTGGTTCCCCGCCCGGCTGCCTGCAGCGGCTAGGCTTCCTGGGAGCTTTCGCAGGCCTGCAGGCGCAGCACGCTGTCCTTGAAGAACTCGCCCTCTTCGGCGCGCCCCAGCAGGTAGTAGGTGCGCGCCGGTGCACGGCCCTTGAGCGTGAGCGGCTCGCGCGCCTCGAAGCGATAGGTATCGCCCAGCGCCTCGCGCATGGCCTGGCTGACGTGGATGCGGTCCGGCGCGCCCGAGGTCTGCAGCAAGGCCGCCAGGTTGATGGTGTCGCCCCACAGGTCGTAGCAGAACTTCTTGCGTCCGATGATCCCGGCGATGGCGGGGCCGGTGTGCATGCCGATGCGGAAATGCACCGGCAGGCGGCGATCGGAGCGGAAGCGCTCGGCGATGCTCAGGATGCGCAGCGCCAGTTCCGCCGTGCGCCGCGCGTGATCGGGCTGCGCGGCGGGCACACCGCAGGCGGCCATGTAGGAGTCGCCCAGCGTCTTGATCTTCTCCACGCCGAAGCGGTCGGCAGCCTCGTCGAACTCGTGGAAGAGGTGGTCGAGCAGGGCGATCATCTCGTAGGGCGGCAGGCGCTGCGTGAGGCTTCCGAAGCCGACGAAGTCCGCGAACAGGACGCTGACCTCGGGATGGTGCTCGACGCGTGTCGCCGGGTCGATCTTGAGCCGTTCCGCGACCGGCGCGGGCAGCACGTTGCGCAGCAGCTCGTCGGCGCGCCGGCGCTCGTGCTCGATCTGCACGCTCTTGGCGAAGTCCGCCACATAGGTGCGCATCGCCACCACTTCCACGGTGACCGCACCGATGGCCACGCAGGCGACGTTGACCGTCACGTGCAGGGTGGAGACCGGCTCCCCTACCGCAAACCACTCCAGCCCGGCGAACACCGCCAGGAACGAGGCCGGGTAGATGAGCAGCTTGAGCAGGCCCGGCAAGGGAAACAGCACCGAGGCGCCGATCAGGAACAGCGCGTAGACCGAGGCATCGGTGATCAGGGTCTGGCAGACCAGGGTGAACCAGGCGCCCATCATCGGAAACCCGATGGCGCTGCCCCAGGCGAAGGCGCGGTTGCGCTCGTATTCCCCCTTGATCAGCGCGCGCGCCAGCAGCAGCACGCCGACCAGCAGCATCAGGCCGACGCGCCACCAGAAGATGAGCTCGTGCGCCGGCTGTTCCTGCCACTGCCCGCTGTACCAGGTGACCCCATCGACCAGGGGGAACAGCAGCAGGTTGACCAGCAGCACGGTCCAGCACACGCGCATGCCGCGTTCCGCGCTCACACGGTAAGCGTGCGCGGCGAACTCGGTCCGCCACGCTGCCTCGATCCGGTCGATGCCGAGGACGCGGCGCAGCCCCCCGGTCAGCCTCGGCCCCACGTTCCTCTCGCCCACGTTCCCCCTCTTCTGGGAGCGCAGGTTACGCCAGAACACCCGGCATCAGAGACTGAGTCGCCGGATGTCGCCGAGCAGCCGGACCAGCGCCACGATGAAGCGCGCGGCGTAGGCGCCGTCGATGACGCGGTGGTCATATGACAGCGACAGCGGAAGCATCAGGCGCGGCTGGAAGGCCTTGCCATCCCACACCGGCTTCATCACGCCACGCGACACGCCCAGGATGCCGACCTCCGGTGCGTTGACGATCGGCGTGAAATGGCTGCCGCCGATGCCGCCGAGCGAGGAGATCGAAAAGCAGCCGCCGCGCATCTCGTCGGGCTTGAGCTTGCCGTCGCGCGCCTTGGCGGCCAGCTCCGCGGTCTCCACCGCCAGCTGGGTGAGGGTCTTGCCCCAGACGTCGCGCACCACCGGCACCAACAGGCCGTTGGGCGTGTCCGCGGCGAAGCCGACATGGCAGTACTTCTTCATGATCAGGCTGGCGCCATCCGGCGACAGCGAGCTGCCGAACTCCGGGAACTGGCGGATCGCCACGCTCACCGCCTTCATCACGAAGGGCAGCAGGGTGAGCTTGACGCCGTCCGCGCTGGCCGACTTGCGGAAGGCCTCGAGCTCGGTGATGTCCGCCTCGTCGGTCTGCGTCACGTGCGGGACGTTCAGCCAGGACCGGTGCAGGTGCGTGGCGGACAACTTGCGGATGCGCGCCAGCGGCGTGGTCTCGATCTCGCCGTACTGCGAGAAATCCTGGGCCGGAATCGGCGGAATGCCGGCCCCGCCCGTGCTGGGAGCGCCGGCCGACGGGGTGCTGATCTGCTGCTTGACGAAGCGCTGCACGTCCTCGATCAGCACGCGGCTCTTCGGGCCCGACCCGCTCACCTTCGCCAGGTCCACGCCCAGTTCACGCGCGAACTTGCGCGTGGCCGGCCCGGCATGGGCGGTGGACGCCGGCCGCGGGGCGTCGGTGGGTGGCCGCGGGTGTTCGACCGAGGCCGGCGCCGCGCCGCTGGCTGCCGGCGCCGGTTCGGCCGTCCTGGCCGCAGCCGGCTCCGGTGCCGATACCGCAGGTGCCGCGGGCGCGCCCTCGTCGCCGGCCACGCCATCGAGCTCGAGCAGGGCATCGCCCTTGGACACCTTGTCGCCCAGCTTGACCTTCAGGCCGCTCACGGTGCCGGCCGCCGGCGACGGCACTTCCAACGTCGACTTGTCGGACTCCAGCACCAGCAGTGCCTGGTCCTTTTCCACCGTGTCGCCTTCCTTGACCAGCAGCTCGATCACCGGCACGCCGCTGAAATCGCCGATGTCGGGAACCACCACCGCCAGCCGCGAGCGCGCGGCCGGGGCGCGCGGCGCCGCGGGCGCCTTGCCGGCGCCCTCGTCCTTGGCGGCGGGGCTCTGCCCCGATGGGGTCGGCGCCGGCTTCGTCGCGGCGGCCGCAGGCGCCGCTGGCGCCGCTTCCTGGCTTGCGCCCTCGTTCTGCCGTTCCAGCCGGCAGATCCGGTCGCCCTTGGACAGCTTGTCGCCGACCTTCACCTTCAGGCCGCGCACGATGCCGTCCTCCGGCGAGGGGACTTCCATGGTCGACTTGTCGGACTCCAGCACCAGCAGGGCCTGGTCCCGGGTCACCGTGTCGCCATCCTGGACCAGCAGCTCGATCACCGGCACGCCGGTGAAATCGCCGATGTCGGGCACCTGTACTTCGATGAGATTTCCCATGTCGTCCGAACGCCTTTAGTGGGGCTCTGAATATGCGCCGCGACCCTACACCGTCCAGGGTGCGGCGCGATCCGGCCGAATGCCGTACAGCTTCATCGCCTGCGCAACGCGCTCGGCCGGCACCAGCTTCTGGTCGGCCAGCGCACGCAGCGCCTTGACCGTGATCCAGCGCCGGTCCACCTCGAAGAAGTCGCGCAGCGCCGGCCGGTTGTCCGAACGGCCGAAGCCATCGGTGCCCAGCACGTGGAACGGCGCCCGGATGTAGGGACGCAGCTGCTCGGCGTAGGCGCGCACGTAGTCGGTGCTGGCGATCACCGGACCGGTCATGCCGCCCAGGCATTCCTCGATGTAGCTCTTCTTCTGCGGCGCATCCGGGTGCAGCAGATTCCAGCGCTCGCAGGCGCGACCGTCGCGCGTCAGCTCGTTGATCGAGGGGGCGCTCCAGACATCGCTGGTCACGCCCCAATCGGCCTTGAGGATCTCCGCGGCGGCCAGCACCTCGCGGAAGATCGAGCCGGAGCCGAGCAGCTGCACGTGGGCCTTGGTCGGCGCCTCCTCGGACTTGAACAGGTACATGCCGCGCACGATGCCGTTCTCGCAGCCGGCCGGCATCGCCGGGTGCGTGTGGTTCTCGTTGTAGATGGTGAGGTAGTAGTAGTTGTCCTTGTGCTCCTGGACCATCTCCTTGATGCCGTGCTGGATGATCACGGTCAGCTCGTAGGCGAAGGCCGGGTCGTAGGCCTTGCAGTTGGGTACCAGCGAGGCCATCACCAGGCTGTGCCCGTCCTCGTGCTGCAGGCCCTCGCCGTTGAGGGTGGTGCGGCCGGCCGTGGCGCCCATCATGAAACCGCGCGTGCGCATGTCGCCGGCCGCCCAGCACAAGTCCATCACGCGCTGGAAGCCGAACATCGAATAGAAGGTGAAGAACGGGATCAGCGCGGTGCCGTGGTTGGCATAGGAGGTGCCCGCCGCGATGAAGCTGCACATCGAGCCGGCCTCGGTGATGCCTTCCTCGAGGATCTGGCCCTTGATGTCCTCCTTGTAGAACGCGAGCTGGTCGGCGTCCTCGGGCTTGTACTTCTGTCCGACCACGGAATAGATGCCCAGGCTGCGGAACATCGCCTCCATGCCGAAGGTGCGGCCCTCGTCCGGGATGATCGGCACCACGCGCGGACCGCAGTTCTTGTCGCGCAGCAGGGTCTGCAGGAACTGCACGAAGGCCATCGTCGTGCTGATCTCGCGTTCGCCGCTGGAATCGAGCAGGCGCTGGAACGTGCTCAGGGCCGGCACCTCGAGCGTCTCTTCCGTGACGGTGCGCTGCGGCAGGTAGCCGCCGAGCTGCTCGCGATGCGTCCTGAGGTAGCGGATCTCCGGCGAGTCCTCCGCCGGCCGGTAGAACGGCAGCGACTCGAGCTGTTCGTCCGCCACCGGGATCTTGAAGCGGTCGCGGAATTTCTTCAGCGCCTCGAGCCCCATCTTCTTCTGCTGATGGGTGATGTTCTGGCCTTCGCCCGCCTCGCCCATGCCATAGCCCTTGACCGTCTTGGCCAGGATCACGGTGGGGCCGCCGGTGTGCTTCACCGCCGCGGCGTACGCGGCGTAGACCTTGTGCGGATCGTGCCCGCCGCGATTGAGCTGGGCGATCTCGTCGTCGCTCATGGTCGCGACCATCTTGGCGGTCTCCGGATTCTTGCCGAAGAAATGCTCGCGCGTGTACGCGCCGCCCTTGGCCTTGTAGCTCTGGTACTCGCCGTCGACCGTGTCGTTCATCAGGCGCTGCAGGTGGCCGTCCTTGTCGCGCGCCAGCAGGCCGTCCCAGGCGCCGCCCCAGACCAGCTTGATCACGTTCCAGCCCGAACCGCGGAACATGCCCTCCAGTTCCTGGATGACCTTGCCATTGCCGCGCACCGGGCCATCCAGGCGCTGCAGGTTGCAGTTGATGACGAACACCAGGTTGTCCAGGCCTTCGCGGCCCGCAACGCTGATCGCGCCGAGCGATTCGGGTTCGTCCGTCTCGCCGTCGCCGCAGAAGCACCAGACCTTGCGGCCGGTCATGTCCTTGATGCCGCGGTTGTGCAGGTACTTCATCAGGCGCGCCTGGTAGATCGCCATGATCGGTCCCAGGCCCATCGACACCGTGGCGAACTGCCAGAACTTGGGCATCAGCCAGGGATGCGGATAGCTGGACAGGCCCGGCGCCAGCGCCTCCATGCGGAAGCGGTCGAGCTGCTGCTCGGTCAGGCGTCCCTCGAGGAAGGCGCGCGCATAGATGCCCGGGGTGACGTGGCCCTGGATGTAGAGCAGGTCCTGTCCCTGCGGGTGGTCGGGGCCCTTCCAGAAATGGTTGAACCCCACGTCGTAGAGCGTGGCCGAGGAGGCGAAGCTGGCGATGTGGCCGCCGATGCCCGCGTGCTCCTTGTTCGCGTTGACGATCAGGGCCAGCGCGTTCCAGCGGATGTAGCTGCGCAGGTTCCACTCCAGCTGGTGGTCGCCAGGCGAGCGCTCCTCCAGGTGGGGCGGGATGGTGTTGACGTAGGCGGTGTTGGGCGAGAACGGGATGTAGGCACCGGAACGGCGCGCCTTCTCGATCATCGTCTCGAGCAGGAAGTGCGCGCGCTCGGGACCTTCGCGCTCGAGCACGGTCTGCAGCGAGTCGACCCATTCGCTGGTCTCGATCGGATCCTGGTCGGTCAGGGGTTCACTCATTGATCAATCCTCTTTCGATCTGCACAGCGGCTGCTGGCCACGCCAACGGCGATCCATGGGCCGGGAATCCACCTCGCTCGGCTGCGAGCCAATGCCGGCGGCCTGCGCGGACCCGCCCGCTGCGGCTGGCGACTGCAGGGGGTTGGCGATCCTTCGCATGCGGGCGTCCCGCCACGAAGCTGCACCATAGTGAGCGTGGCGGCGTGCTGTCCAATATATGAAAACGCGCCCATTGATATATCGTAGGTATCAATGGAACTGCGCCATCTCCGCTATTTCGTGGCCGTCGCCGAGGCCCTGCACTTTCGCCGCGCGGCGGAGAAACTGGGCATCCAGCAGCCGCCCCTGAGCATGCAGATCCGCCAGCTGGAGGCCGAGATCGGCACGCCGCTGTTCCGCCGCGCGCAGCGCCGGGTCGAACTCACCGACGCCGGCCGCTCCTTCCTGGAGGATGCACGCTCCCTGCTCGCGCAGGCGCAGGCCGCGGCCGGGCGCGCGCGACGCGCGGCGCTGGGCGAACACGGCCGGCTGCGCGTGGGCATGATCAACTCGGCGCCCTTCCACCCGCTGATCCTGCGCATCCTGCGCGAGTACCGCGAACGCCACGCCGGCGTGGCGATGACGCTGGAGGAAACCAGCACGCCGGACCTGGCCGAACGCATCCGTGCCAACGCCCTGGATATCGCCTTCGTGCGCCCGCTGCTCGACGAGGCGCCGGGCCTGATCACCGAGCACCTGTTCGACGAGCCGGTCCTGCTTGCGCTGCCCAAGGGGCATCCGCTGGCGCGACGACGCCACATCTCGCTGGGTGCGCTCTCGCTCGAGCCCTTCGTGCTGTTCTCGCGCCCGGTCGGCTCGGGCCTGCACGACCAGATCATCTCCGCCTGCCATCGCGCCGGCTTCAGCCCGCGCGTCACCCAGGAAGCCTCGCAGGTGACCTCCATCGTCAACCTGGTGGCGGCGGGCCTGGGCGTGTCGCTGGTGCCGGCCTCGATCCGCAAGATCCACTCCGAGGGGATCGTGTACCGCGCGCTGGGCGCGGATGCACCGATCGCGCAGATGAGCCTGATCTGGCGGCGCGGCGACGGCTCGGTGACGGTGCGCGACCTGCGCGCGCTGGCCACCAGCCTGTCGCGACCGGGCGGGACGGATTGACGACGCGTATCCGGGCGGCTCGCCACCGGGCGGCGGGCCCGGATCCTGCTGCGCCACTGGCAGTGCGCCCGTGATGAACCCTCGCCCGCGACGGGAGGTCCAGAACACCGTGCCCCGCCCTGCCCGTCCAGGAATATACGATCCGCTCCATGAAATCCCTTCGCGCCGTAGGCCTGGCCTGCGCCATTGGCGTCGGCTTCGCCGCCCTCGGCGCCGAGCCGCCCCTGCCCGGACCCAGCGGCGGCGCCGCCCGAAAGCCGCCGGCACCCGGACCCGTGCTGACGCCCGGCCCGGTCGTGACGCCGGCCGACCCCTGGGCCGAGTCGATGGCCGCCTTCGCCAGCGCGGACTCGGCCAATCCGCATGCCGGCGGCGTGGTCTTCGTCGGCAGTTCCTCGATCCGCATGT
>CAMLNE010000137.1 GCA_946481265.1 uncultured Panacagrimonas sp.
GGATTTCTTATCGGCTTGGGGCGCCAGCCACCAGGTAAATCAGAGAATCCCTAGGCTGCACCTGCCCAAGTTTACGCAGGCAGCGGCACCCGCATAGAGGAGACCCCGGAATGGCGATCGACTTCACGCTCAGCCCCGAACAGAAGGCCCTGCAGGCCGCTGCCCGCACCTTCGCGCGCGAAGTGCTGACCAAGGTCGGCAAGGTCATCGCGCCGATCGCCAGGCCGGAGGACCGGTTCTTCGCCACGCGGCCGTTCTACGCGCAGATGGCGCAGGCCGGCTTCGTGCACGCGCTGTTTCCCAAGGCCTATGGCGGCAGCGGCATGTCCGCGCTGGAGTTCGCGCTGGCGGCCGAGGAACTCGTCGCGGTCGACATCAATGTGCCCAGCACGGTGCTCGCAACCGGCCTGGGAATGGAGCCGATCCTGGGCTTCGGCACCGAGGAACAGAAGCGCAAGTGGGTGGGCGAGATCCTCGAGAGGCCCGGGGAGCGGCTCGCCGCGCTCGCGTTCACCGAGATCAGCGGTGGCGCGAACTTCGATTGCCCCGACCCCGGCGCCGGTGTGCAGACCTTCGCGCGCCGCGAGGGCGACGAGTGGGTCATCACCGGCAAGAAGCATTACACGACCAATGGCAGCGGCTGGGATGGCAAGGGCTCACACCTGTACACGGTGGTCTGCCGTACCGATCCGGCCAAGCCGCCGCTGGAATCGCTCGCGGTGATCGTGGTGCCCGGCTCGGCCAGGGGCGTGGAGGTGGTCGGCTATCTGGACACGGCCGGTCATCGCGCAGTGGCATCGCCGCGCGTCCACTTCAACGAGGTGCGCGTGCCGGCGGGCAACATTCTCGGCAAGCCCGGCGACGGCGTCGCGATCTGCCGGTACGCCTTCACCTGGACCGCCGCGCTGATCGGCGCAGCCTGCACCGGCGTGATGCGGGCCGCCTTCGACATCGCCTTCGAATTCGCCAGGACCGACAAGCGTTCCGGCAGCGTACCGGTCATCGAGCACCAGAACGTCGGCTACATGCTGGCGGATCTGAAGATGCGCATCGAAGCGGCGCGCTACCTGACCTGGAAGGCCTGTCATCAGCTCGACGTGACCGACCGGCGCAGTGACGAGCTCGCCATCATGACCAAGGTCTACTGCTCGGAACTCTGCGTGCAGGTGGTGTACGACGCGATGCGGCTGGTCGGCGTGGACAGCTACACGGATCTGACCCCGCTGTCCGGCCTGATGCAGGACGCGCTGTGTTTTCCCTTGTACGACGGCGGCAACATGGGCGTAAGGCGGCGTCAGCTGCACCAGAAGTTCAGGACGCCGGGCTACGACCCGATGGCCTCGGCCGAGGGACGGGTCTGAGCGGCCGCGCGTCGCCGGCTGCTTGTTCCGGACTTACGCGGCGGCCGCCCGCGAGTCGGCCCACGCGGCCGACCAGGTCTTGCGCCGCGTGAAGAAATAGGCCGCCATGCAGAAGTCGTAGGCCGCGCAGAACACGCCGTAGGCCAGGGGCACGTCGGTCGACTGGCCGGGCCCGAACAGCTGCGGTCCACCGTGCGCCTGCAGTTCGTGTGCGGCATCCCAGAGTCCGTGCAGCGGGTAGCCGATGATCAAGGCCATCGGGAAGCGCACGCCGATCGCCGCCAGCACGGTGAACGCCAGCACGGCGCAGGTCTCCAGCGCCCAGGCCGCGTCGGCGCGGAAGTAGGCGGTGAAGGCCAGGTAGAACGCCGCGATGGCGACGAAGAATCCGGCGTAGAAGATCTGCTCGGCGCGCGGCCCGAACAGTTTCTGCGACAGGAACACCGATCCCGCGGCGGCCATGAAGCCGACCGTCGCGTAGAGCGCCAGGATCACCACGAAGCCGATCGTACTCGGATCCACTCGCTTTTCTCCCGTACCGTGTGAGTGCCTAGGCGAGCTTGCCGATCGCCTGGCCCATGCGGACCGCCACGCCCGGGCCGAAGGTCTCGTCCCATTTCACCACGCCCGGCGGCAGCAGCAGCACGACCGTGGATCCCATGTTGAAGCGGCCCATTTCCGCGCCGCGCTCCAGCGTCACGCGGCGCGAGGGAGACCAGCGCCCGAGGCCGCTGCGGATGTGGGGCGGGGTGATCTGGCCGGCCCAGACGGTCTCCATGCTGCCGACATTGAGTGCGCCGACCAGGACCAGCGCCATCGGGCCGCTCGCCGTTTCGAACAGGGTGACCACGCGCTCGTTGCGCGCGAACAGGCGTGGCATGGCGCGGGCGGTCGCGGGATTGACGCTGAACAGGCGCCCCGGCACCAGCAGCCATTCGCGCAGCAGGCCGGCCATCGGCATGTGGATGCGGTGATAGTTGTACGGCGCAAGGTAGATCGTGCAGAACTGGCCGCCGGCAAAGGCATGCGCGAGTTCGGCGTCGGCCAGCAGCTCGGTCGCGGTGTAATGACGACCCTTGGCCTGGAAGATGCGCTCTCCTTCGATCGTGCCGAGCTGGCTGACCGTGCCGTCGACCGGCGAGAGGAGGGTCTGCGGGTCCGGGTCCAGGGTGCGCGCGCCCGGCTTGAGCGCACGCGTGAAGAACGCGTTGAAGTGGCGGTAGGCCTCGGGCAGCTCGGCCTCGGCCTCGTCGAGACTGACCTGGAAGGCGCCCATGAACCAGCGGATGAAGGCGTTCTTGAACCGCGGCGATTCGATCCGCGTGAGCTTGAAGACCAGCCAGGACAGCAGGCGCGTGGGCAGGCAGAGCTGGAGCAGGGCGAAGGCGCGGTCGCCCAGACCGGCGGATGTGGAGGCCATCAGGCGCCGCCGGCGCCGAGCAGACCGGAGAGATCCGCCACCAGCGGGTCGACGCGCAGGGGCTGCGTGAAGTAGCCCGCGACCTGCGCCTGCGGGTTGACCAGGATCAGGGCCGAGGAGTGGTCGATCGTGTAGGTCTCGGGCGTGGCGCCCGGCGCCTTCATGTAGACGAAGCCCATGGCGGCGCCCAGCTTGTCGAGTTCGCGGGTCGGGCCGGTTGCGCCGAGGAAGGACGGGTCGAAATGCTGCACGTAGCCGCGCAGCGCCTGCGGCGTATCGCGCTCGGGATCGACCGACAGCAGCACCACCTGCAGGGACTTGCCCTGTTCGGCGAGCTGGCGATGCACGGTTCCGAGCAGGGCCAGGGTATTCGGGCAGACATCGGGGCACTGGGTGAAGCCGACGAACACGATCGTCCAGCGGCCTTCCAGGCGCGCCTTGTCGAAGGGCTGGCCGTCGATGCCTTCCAGCGAGAATTCGGGGATCGCGCGCGGCACGGGCAGCAGCGTGCCCGAGGCGAGCTCGACCCTCTGCACGCCGTCAGGCTGCAGGACGAAGTGGGCGGCGACGAGGCCGGCGACGGCGGCGATTGCGGCTACCAGGCCAAGGGCCAGGGCTTTGACGGGACTGGACATGGGCGGAAGGACGAGCGGTCGGGGCCGGGGACTTCGCCTGCCGGCGAGCGGGGGAGGCGAACGGGTGGGCATAATTTGCCGCCCCGTATTTTCTCACGTCGATGCCTTCAACGTCCGTGCCGTCCGCCGAACCCCCTTCCGACCTGCTTGCCCTGGCCAGCATCCGCGACTGGGTGCGCTGGGGCGCGAGCCGCTTTCGCGAGGCCGGCCTGGTATTCGGCCATGGGACCGACAACGCGCTGGACGAGGCCTTCCACCTCGTGCTGCACGCCCTGCACCTGCCCTACGACCTGCCCGCGCTCTACCTGGAGACACAGCTGTCCGGCGCCGAGCGCGCGGCCGTGCACGCGCTGCTGCGCCGCCGGATCGACACGCGCCAGCCGGCCGCCTACCTGATCGGCGAGATCGAGTTCGCCGGCTATCCCTTCCATGTCGACGAGCGGGTGCTGGTGCCGCGATCGCCGATCGCCGAGCTGATCGAGCGCGGCTTCGCGCCCTGGGTCAACCAGCCGCCGCGCCGCGTGCTCGACCTGTGCGCCGGATCCGGCTGCATCGGCATCGCCTGCGCGCTGTACTTGGACTGCACGGTGACCCTGGGCGAGATCGACCCCGGCGCGCTGGAGGTCTGTGCGCGCAACATCGCGCGGCACGCCATCGGCGAGCGCGTGCAGGCGGTCGCCAGCGACCTGTTCGCCAACCTGCGCGGTCAGCGCTGGGACCTGATCATCAGCAATCCGCCCTACGTCCCGACGCAGGAATGGGAATCGCTGGCGGCCGAATACCAGCGCGAACCGCGCCTGGCGCTCGACGCCGGCGGCGATGGCATGGACGTGGTCGCGCGCATCCTGCGCGAGGCCCCGGAGCATCTCGAGCGCGACGGCATGCTGATCTGCGAGGTCGGTGGCAGCATGGAGGAATTCGAGGTGCGCTGGCCGCGCCTGCCGGTGACCTGGATCGAGTTCCAGCGTGGCGGTGACGGGGTCTTCTGCATCGGGCGGGATGCACTGCACAAGGCGAGATCCAGCCTGTGAGCGAGGGGCATCGCCACCCGGGCCACGATCACGATCACGATCACGGCCATTCGCACTCGCACCAGGACGACCAGGGCGCCGGCCGCCTGAAGATCGCGCTGGCGATCACCGTGACGATCATGCTCGTCGAGCTGGTCGGCGGCTGGTGGACGCATTCGCTGGCCCTGATCGCGGACGCCGGCCACATGCTGGCCGACGCCGGCAGCCTGCTGCTCGCGGTGCTGGCCATCGCCCAGGCCACGCGGCCGGCCGACGCCCGCCACAGCTATGGTCGCGGCCGCTTCCCGGTACTGGCGGCGTTCGCCAACGGCCTGCTCCTGCTGGTGGTGAGCGCCTGGATCGTGATCGAGGCGGTGCAGCGCCTGCTCGCTCCCGAGCCGGTCGAAGGCCTGGCCCTGGCCGGCGTGGCGCTGGTCGGGCTGGTGGCCAACCTTGCGGCCTTCATGCTGCTGCATGGGGGACACGAGCACGACCTCAACCGGCGCGGCGCGGTGGCGCACGTGCTGTCCGACCTGCTGGGCTCGGTGGCTGCACTGATCGCGGGCCTGGTCATCTGGCAGACCGGCTGGCTGCGCGCCGATCCGCTGCTGTCCCTGTTCGCGGCCCTGCTGATCGTGCGCACCGGCCTGCGCATCACGCGCGAATCGGCCCACGTGCTGCTCGAAGGAGCGCCGCCGGGGCTGAACCTGTCGGGCGTGGTGGCCGAGATGCCGCGCGCGCTCAGCGAGGTGCGCAGCGTGCACCACGTGCATGCCTGGTCGATCATGCCGGGCGACAACCTGATGACCCTGCACGCGGTACTGGCGCCCGACGCGGACGTCGACCGCGCCCTGCGCCGGATCCAGCACTGGCTGCGCGAGACTCACCGGATCGGCCATGTCACCGTGCAGATCGAGCGCGAGGACTGCGGCGCCAGCGCGGACTGCGCAGCGGATGAGCGACAATAGCCGCGCCTGCCCGGTAACCCCGTATCCACCGTTCTCCCTGGCGGAGAGCCCCTACAGACGTCTCGCGACATGTCCGGCAATACCTTCGGCCGCCTGTTCACCGTCACCAGTTTCGGTGAGTCCCATGGTCCCGCCATCGGCTGCGTCGTGGACGGCTGCCCGCCGGGCCTGGAGCTGAGCGAGGCGGATCTGCAGCCGGATCTCGACCGGCGCAAGCCGGGCACCTCGAAGTACGTCACGCAGCGCAAGGAAGATGACACGGTGCGCATCCTGTCCGGCGTCTTCGAGGGCCGCACCACCGGCACGCCGGTGGCGCTGCTGATCGAGAACAAGGACCAGCGCAGCTACGACTACGAGAAGATCCGGCAGACCTTCCGGCCCAATCACGCCGACTACGCCTACGTGCAGAAGTACGGCGTGCGCGACCACCGCGGCGGCGGGCGCAGCTCCGCGCGCGAAACGGCCGTGCGCGTCGCCGCCGGCGGCATCGCCAGGAAGTGGCTGCGGCAGAAGTTCGGCATGCAGATCCGCGGCTATGTCGCGCAGATCGGGCCGATCGAACTGGCCCTGAACGACTGGAGCGCGGTCCACGCCAACCCGTTCTTCTGCGCCGATCCCTCGCGCGTGCCGGAACTCGAGACGCTGGTCGACCGCCTGCGCTCGGAAGGCGACTCGGTCGGCGCGCGCGTCAGCGTGGTCGTGTCGAACATGCCGGTGGGCCTGGGCGAGCCGGTGTTCGACCGCCTCGACGCGGATCTCGCGCACGCGCTGATGAGCATCAACGCGGTCAAGGGCGTGGAGATCGGCGATGGCATGCGCGTGGCCGGCCTGCGCGGGACCGAGCATCGCGACGAGATGACGCCGCAGGGCTTCCTGTCGAACCACTCGGGCGGCACTGCCGGTGGCATCAGCACCGGCCAGGACCTGCTGTGCTCGATCGCCATCAAGCCCACCTCGAGCATCACCACACCGGGCCGATCGATCGACGAGACCGGCGCTGCGGTGGACATGCGCACCACGGGCCGGCACGACCCCTGCGTGGGAATCCGCGCCGTGCCGATCGCCGAGGCGATGGTCGCGCTGGTACTGATGGACCATGCCCTGCGCCATCGCGCGCAGAACGCGGATGTGGTGATCGACACGTCCCGGATCCCGGGATCGGCGCCGCGCGACTGAACGCGGTCGTCCCGGGCGGGTGCCGACCCGCCGCGGCCACGGATGCCGCGCGCTTTTCCCCGACTCCCTGCGCCCCTGCCGCTGAACGCTTTTGAACACTGCCTCGCCGCTCCACGCGAAGCTGTCCGGCTTCTACTTCGTCTACTACGTCGGTGTCGGCGCCTTCGTGCCGTTCTGGCCGTTGTACCTGCACGCGCTTGGCTACACGCCGGCACAGATCGGCATGGCGCTGGCCACCACCGGCCTGGTGCGCGTCGCCGCACCGATGGGCTGGGGCTGGATCATGGATCGCAGCGGGCGGCGCATGCCCTGGATTGCCGCCAGCATGGCGGTGTCGGCGTTCTTCTTCAGCCTGCTGCCCTGGTCGCCGAGCTTCGCGGTCCTGATTGCGCTGCACGCCATCTACGCGGTGTTCTGGAACGTGGCGTTGCCGGCCTTCGACGTGGTCACGCTCAACCACCTCGCACGCACCGGCCGCGACTACGCCCGGATCCGCCTGTGGGGCAGCATCGGCTTCATCATCGCGGTGTCGGCGCTGGGTCCGATCCTCGACATGACGGGCGTCGGCCCGGTGCCCTGGGTGGTGGTGGCCAGCATGCTGGCCATGGTCTGGCTGGCCCTGCTCGTGCACGACGAACACGACCTGCGTGTACACGATGCGGCGCTCGGCGGCTTCCTGGCGCGGGCGCGCCAGCCGGCGGTGATCGCGCTGCTCGCGGCCTGCTTCCTGTCGCAACTGTCGTTCGCGCCGTTCTACGGCTTCTTCTCGATCTACCTGGAGGAACACGCCTATTCGCGTGGCGTGATCGGCGCGCTGTGGGCGCTGGGCGTGGTCGCCGAGGTGATCGTCTTTCTCTATACGGGCCGGATCATCCGGCGCTTCGGCGCGAGGCCGGTGCTGGTCGCCACCCTGGTCAGCTCGGCGCTGCGTTGGGCGCTGCTGGCGCTGTTCGTCGATGTCGGCCTGCTCCTGGTGGCCAGCCAGGTGCTGCACTTCATGAGCTTTGCCGTCTACCACGCGGTGACCGTCCACTACATCCACGAGCTGTTCCCCGGCCGCATGCAGGGACGCGGCCAGGCCCTGCTGGCGGCGGTGAGCTTCGGCCTGGGCGGTTCGCTCGGCAGCCTGCTGACGGGTTCGGCCTGGGAGACCATCGGCGCAAAGGTGGTGTACCTGCTGGCCACCGTCGCCGCGATGCTCGGCGCATGGGTGGCGCTGCGTGCGCCGTCGCTGGAGCGGCGCGCACCGCCGGTGACGCGGGTGTCCGCCCGCCTGGACGCCTGAACCCGTCGGGACCGTCCGCGTTCCGGGTGGCGCGTTCCCATCAAGGAAAGGGAAGGTCTTGGGAGATTCCCGCCGAACACTTGCCGGCACATCCCTGGACCGCGGCCCGGACCGGAGATCGCCGCGCGGCGGGTCCGCGAATCCGCCGCCGGCGCCGGACTGCAGGGCCTGCTCTCAGGACGAGCAGCTCACGCTGATTTCCTGCGCCCAGGCGGGCGGCGCCGCGGCGTAGGCCTCGGATTCGGGCTGTTCGTCGAAGGGCCGGGCCAGGATGCGGAACAGGCGCTCGACCTCGCCATCCACGCCATGCTCGGACTGCTCGATCGCGGTCTGCACCAGGTGATTGCGCAGCACGTACTTCGGATTGATCGTGTTCATCCAGGCGGCGCGCGCGGCATCGTCGCTGTTCTCGGCCTGCAGGCGCGCGCGGTAGTCGCCCAGCCAGGCGTCGAACGCGGCCACGTCGGTGATCTCGTCGCGTATCGCGGGTGCGCTGCTGCCGCCGGACTCGACGGCGGACAGGCCGCGGAAGGCGCGCGTGAAGTCGTTGCGGCCGCGGTCGAGGATGTTGAGAAACAGGTTCGCCAGGTCGCGGTCGCCCTCGCGTGCCTCGCGCAGCCCCAGCTTGGCGCGCCAGGCGCCCAGCACCGCATCGGCATAGGCCGTCGGGTAGCGACCCAGGATTTCCTGCGCGATCTCCACGGCCTGCTCGGGTTCGGCGTGCAGCAGGGGCAGCGTCGCCTGCAGGAGTTTCGCGCAGTTCCAGTAGCCGACGCGCGGCTGCTGGTCATAGGCGTAGCGACCGGCCTCATCCGAGTGGTTGCAGATATGGCCGCTGTGGAAGCCGTCGAGAAAACCATAGGGACCGTAGTCGATGGTCAGGCCCAGCGCCGACATGTTGTCGGTGTTCATCACGCCGTGGCAGAAGCCCACGGCCTGCCACTGTGCCAGCAGGCGCGCCGTGCGCTCGACCACCTCGGTGAGCCAGGCGGCATATCGATCCGGTGCCCTCGCAAGCTGCGGGAAGTGATCCTCGATCAGCAGGTCCGCCAGCGGCGCCAGCATCTCGTGGCGCCGCTGGTAGTAGAAGAATTCGAAGTGCCCGAAGCGCACGAAGCTGGGCGCGGCGCGGCAGACGATGGCCGCCTGTTCGACCTGTTCACGCTGCACCGGATCGGGCGAGGCCACCAGGCACAGCGCGCGCGTGGTGGGGATGTCCAGCGCGTGCATCGCCTCCGAGCACAGGTATTCGCGGATGCTCGAGCGCAGCACCGCGCGACCGTCGGCGAAACGGGAGTAGGGCGTATGCCCGGCGCCCTTGAGCTGCAGCTCGAACAGCTCACCCTGCGCGTTGCGCACCTGTCCCAGCAGCAGGGCACGACCATCGCCGAGTTGCGGCACGAAGACGCCGAACTGGTGGCCGGCGTACACGCTGGCGATGCCCGGCGCATCGGCGCGCGTCGCATTGCCGGACATCATGCGCAGCAGGTCCGGATCGCCTGCCGCGTCGTCGGGCAGGCCGATCCCCGCGGCGAGCGCGCTGTTGAAATGCACCATGCGCGGCGCGGACAGCGGCTCCGGCGCGACGCGCGAGAAATACGCGTCCGGCAGCTTCGCGAAATGATCGACCCAGTCGAGGTTCAGCAGGGGATTGGCCATGCCCCATTCTGCTCCAGAGGCCTGTGCCCTGCGATACGATCGGCCCCACTCTGATCGAGGATTGCGCATGGAGCTGGATGACATCGGAATCTGGGGCGCCATCGTCCTGGTCGCGGATATCTACGCGATCATCGGCATCGTCGGCAGTCGCAGCGCGCCGATGAAGAAGGCGTTGTGGATCGTGCTGATCCTGCTCCTGCCGGTGGCCGGCTTCCTGATCTGGTTGCTGCTCGGGCCCAAATCGGCGAAGTAGCCCGCTCAGGCGCGTCCCCGGAGCCCCAGCGCAGCGCGCAGCTGCGCCGGGCTGATGCGCGGCGGCGTACGGCTCGCGCCGATCAGTTCCACCAGCCGCGCATTGACCGGCGTGGGGACGCCGGTCTCGAGGCCCAGCCGGCACACCTCGCCGTTGAGCTGCTCGACCTCGGTCATGCGCCCGGCCTCGACGTCCGACACCATCGAGGGATACGCGCCCTCGCGCACGCCGTTGCCATACCGTGCGAACCACCAGGGCAGCGGCCCCCCGTGCAGCAGCGCCCATCGGTATGCCGGGTAGGGCAGCAGCAGCGGCAGCTTCCAGGGCTGACCGGCCCGATCGAGCGCACGGGTGGCCTCGTCCAGCGCCGCGACATAGACC
>CAMLNE010000138.1 GCA_946481265.1 uncultured Panacagrimonas sp.
GGGCTTCGAGGATGCGTTCTTCCAGCGTGACGACGAGCAGATCATGCGCGACGCGGTGGACTGGGGCAGTCCGGCGATGCAGGGCATCACGATGGAAGACCTTGTGGCCAAGGGCTGGGCGCGCCTGAACCTGCCCGCCGCCGACGCGTTCGCGCCGCATGCGCAAGGCGGCTTTCCCACGCCGTCGGGCAAGGTGGAGATCCGGGCGTCGATGGCGGCCGGCGGCAACTTCGTACTGCCCACGTTCCGCCAGGGATCGAACGATCACCAGGACGGTTCGCCGGTTCCGACGCTGCCCACGTACATCCCGCCGCGCGAATCGGGCCGCAGTGCGGCAGCGGCGGTCCGTTATCCGCTGGCGATGATGTCGCCCAAGAGCCACTCCTTCCTGAACTCGACCTACGCCAACCATCGACGGCAGGCCAGCAAGGAAGGCGAGCAGAAGCTCTTCCTGCACGGCTCCGACGCCGACGCGCGCGGCATCCGCAGCGACGACGTCGTGCGCGTGTTCAACGAGCGCGGTTCCTTCGTCGCCGTGGCCAAGGTCGGCGACGAGACGATACCCGGCGTGGTCATCGCGCCGATGGGCCACTGGATCGCCACCTCGCGTGCGCAGGCCACGCCGGCGGCGCTCAATCCCACGGTGCTCGCCGATCTCGGCGGCGCACCCACGTTCTCCGACAACCACGTCGAAGTGGGGCTCGCCTGACATGGTCCACGTCGTCACCGATCACTGCCAGGACTGCCGCTACACCGAGTGCGTGAGCGTGTGCCCGGTGGACTGCTTCCACGGCTCCGCGCAGCGGCTCTCGATCGACCCCGAGGCCTGCATCGACTGCGCCGCCTGCGTGCCGATGTGCCCGGTCAAGGCGATCATCGACAGCTTCGACCTCGAAAGCGGCGCGCAGGCGCTGATCGACTTCAACCGGCAGCATTCACGCGAATGGCCCGTCGTTGATGAAAAGACCGCGCCGCTCCCCGGCGCCGCGGAACGGCGGCAGGCATTGGGTTACTGAGGCGAGGTGCGAGGGGGCGCCGGCTTCCACCGTCAGGAGACCGGATCGAGCAGCAGGGACCACCGACACCGGACCACCGCTGCGAGCCGGAACTGTGCGCGCATCGCTCATAGCCTGACTGCGCCGCGCCCGCCGTCCCGGATCACCTCCAAGCGGCGCGCAGTCCCGCACCGGACGACACTGGCAACACGCACCCTCGACAAATCGAACTGCGTCGGTATCGGGAGCCTCCATCCCGCATGCGGAGGACATGCGGGGACTGGGGCGATCCGCTCGTCTGATCTACGCTCTTGCACGCCATGAACCCCGTGCCCACCCACTACGACGTCCTGGAGGTCAGCCCGCAGGCGAGCGCGCCGACCATCCGCGCGGCGTACAAGAGCCTGATGCAGCGCCATCACCCGGACCGGCTCGCGGCGGTCGATGCGCAGCAGCAGGCACGGCGGATCAACCTGGCCTACGAGGTCTTGTCGGATCCCGGGCAGCGGGCCCGTTACGACGCCGGGCTTGCCGCGGCGAGCGCCAGGCCCGGCACCCGGCCATCAGCCGCCTCTGCCGAGACGGCCCGCCACGCTGCTCCGCGGCCGGCCGCGGCTGCGGCGGCCGTCGCGCGAAAGGCACCTCCCACGCGCGCCTCGCGCCTCGTCGCCGCGTTCGTCGCGGTGCTGGCCGTCCTCGGCATCGTCGGCTGTGTCGGCCTGTGGTGGTGGACCACGCCGCCGCGCGAGGTCCACGTGGGCACCGTGCAGTACGACGCCGAGTCGCCGGTGGTGCAGGTCATCGCCCGGCTCGGCTCGCTGCGCGATCGCCAGGGCAAGGCACAGGCGACCCTGCTGTTCCGCACCGCCGACGGCAGCCCGTTTCGCGTGGATGGTCAGGAGGTCGCTTCGGGCAGCAGCGTGGTGCTCTACGACTGCGAGCAGCGACGCTTCACCACCACGCAGAACCGCATGCAGCTGCCGGACGGGACGACGGTCGACCTGGTCGACAGCCGTGGCGAGGTCACCCCGCAATCGGCCAGCGAGCGGGCGCTGGAGCTGAGTTGTGCACCGTGGTGGCGACGCTGGAAGCTGCTCTGAGGCCCTGCATCGAACGATGCCGGGGCCGGTCGGGGTGGGCGCGTGCATCGTTCAGCCCGCTTCGCGCGTACGTATCCGGGTCGGGGACATACACGCGGGGAAGACGCCATGGCAACGCCGCCCTGGATCAGCAGTCGGGGGATTGCGGAGACCCTTCGCTGGACAAGCTGCCTGGCCGGACTGGCGGTCCTAGTCTGGCTGCCACGGACATCGGCGCTGTTCTTCGCGCTGTGCGCCGGCACCCCGGTCGAGCACTACCAAGCCGATCTCGACCAGGACGGCTACGTGTCGCTGGTCGAGGCCAGCTATGCCTGCAATCTCGACTCTCGACCGGTCCACGACCGGGGACGGGTGTGCACCGAGTACTACAACCGGGTCGACTGGCGCCCCGTCACGCTGGTCTGCGATTGAGCCGGGAACAGGCTCGGCCCCGCACGGCCACTCAGTCCTGCGCCGCCTCGGCCTCCTCCCTGCCCCGCTGCCGACGTTCCGCCTCGCGGCGCGCCTCGTCGATCTGCAGCATCACGTCGTCGACATCGGCGCTGCCCTCAGGCTCCACATAGACGCCGGTCAGGACGCTGTCGGCGTGCAGTTCGGCGCGCTCGTACAGCGCCCAGATCTCGCGGGCGTACTGCGTGTCGAGCAGTTCGGGCGCGAACTGGCCGAAGTAGGCCCGCATGTTGTTGACGTCGCGCTCGAGCATGGCGAAGGCGCTGTTGTTGCCGGAGGCGTTGACCGCCTGCGGCAGGTCGATGATCACCGGGCCGGTGGGATCGAGCAGGACGTTGAACTCGGACAGATCGCCATGGATCACCCCGGCGACGAGCATGCGCACGATCTGGCGCAGGATGAAGTCGTGGTGCACGCGGGCGCGCTCGGCGCTGAACGAGATCTCGTTGAGACGCGGCGCGGGATCGCCGTGCTCGTCGGCGATCATCTCCATGATCAGCACGCCGCTGTAGTAGCCGCGCGGCTGCGGCACGCGCACGCCGGCGCCGGCCAGCAGGTAGAGCGCGTCGACCTCGGCGTTCTTCCAGGCCTCCTCCTGCTCGCGACGGCCGTGCCGGCTGCGCCGGCCGATGGCCCGCGCGTCGCGGCTGCCGCGTGCGCGACGGCCTTCCTGGTATTGCGCCAGCTTGTGGAAGCCGCGCTGGTTGGCGTCCTTGTAGACCTTGGCGCAGTACGAGGCGCCGGCACAGCTCACCAGGTAGACCGAGGCCTCCTTGCCGCTCTTGAGCTGGCGCAGGACGGCGTCGACGATGCCTTCTTCGATCAGGGGCACGAGGCCCGGAGGGATTTTCATTGAGGGGGTACGGTAACGTGCGCGCGGGGGCGGCAGCCGCGCATTGTCACCGTTCGCGCCCCGGGCCGCGTGCGCGGCCATCGGCCGGGCCGGCCCGCAGGGCGCATCGCCGGCCGGCTGGCGTTGCGCCGGCGGCGTTCCGGGGCCTCGAATCCAGGTTGGCCGCGGCCGCGCGGACCCGGCTCCTCAGCAGCGCGGATCGTCCATCCGCGTGCGCCGCCATATGCGGCAGCGGCCGCCTACAGCAGTCCGAAGCGCTGCCTGAGATAAACCGAGACCGCGTCGTATTCCTTGTCGTCGAGCCCGTCCCACAGGGTCTCGTCGACGAAGAAGCGCTTGGCGACCTCCTCGTCCAGCGGATTCTGGCCCAGGGGGCAGGCCGCGCAGCCGAGCTTCACGGCGTAGATCTCCTTGCCGTACTCGTACTGCCGATAGTCGGGTGCCTGGTTGCCGCGGCTGCGCGGATCGCCCTCCGGCGGCGGAGTGCGCTGGGGAATGAGCGACTGTGCGGCGGTGGCGAACGAGGCCGACACCAGGAGCACCGCCACCAGCATCTGACGAAACGACGAGAACACCGGTGCAACCTCCGCGATCGATTCCAGCCCGAATCCTAAGCGCAGCGTGGATACCGATTCCAGCCCGGCGGTCGATCCGTCCTCGCGGGCACATGGCCCGGCAGCTCAGGCGGTCGCCATCGCCTTGCCGCGCGCCCACCATGCACCGGCCGCCGCCAGCAGGATGACGCCGACCATGATCGCGATCTGCGCCTTCGAAGGATTGCGCAGCACCGCGCGCAGCTGGTGGCCGAAGGCGGTCATGAGCAGATTGCCCGGCAGCAGGCCCAGCAGGGTTCCCATTGCAAAGGGAAAGACCCGCACGCGCGCGGCACCCGCCACGAGATTGACCGCGCCATACGGCGCCACCGGCACCAGCCGCAGCATGGCGACCCCGAGGACGCCGCTGCGCTGGAACATGCGGCCGAGGCGCTCGATGGCGGCGCTGTCGAGGCGCCTGAGCGGCTTCTTGCCGAAGCGACGCCCCAGGCCGTAGGCCACCATCGCGGAGACCAGGCTGCCCGTCAGTGCGCAGGGCAGGCCGACGGTCGTGCCCAGCCCGAGGATGGTGGCGGCGTTGAGCACGGTGTTGGGAAAGAACACGGCATTGGCGCCGACATAGATCAGCACGACCAGCACCGGTGCCCAGGGATTGCGTCGCAGGCCATGCAGCCATTGCGCGATCGCCTGGGTGTCGGTCATTTCGTGCAAGGCCGAGAAGCGCCAGACCGCGGCCACCGTGAGCACCAGCAGGAACAGGATCACGCCCAGGACCAGCCGCTTGCGCCGCGACGTCTGGCCCCGGCCCGCAGCGACAGGCACACGCGCCTTCTCCGTGACGGCTTCGGACGGAGGGATGGCGGGACGAACGAGGGAGGGGCCGGCCGGAGGCTGCATATCGGCGCCCCGGCGCAAGGCGCGTGCCTGCCCAGTGTTTCTCTGCCGATCGGACGACCCGGCAAGCAAAAGGCGCCCGCCGATCGGCGGGCGCCTTCCGATGCATCACGACTCCGCGGTTGGTGCGGGCCGCGGGATCCCTACTGGAAGATCCCGTAGACCACCGCCGCGACGACGCCGGTCGCCACCGCGGTCAGCACCACGTCGTTGTCGACGCGCACCCAGTGGTGATGGCGCGGCGGGCTGTGCAGGTGATACGCACGGTAGTCATGCACGACATAGCGGCTGCCGCGATAACCGGACGGCAGGCGTTCGCCGGCACGCCAGTAATGACGCTGGTATCCATGCGGCTGGTGGTAGCGGCTAACGCGATGGCGCGGCCCCTGCCAGTGTCGCTCGCGCGCATGCGCCCAGCTCGAGTTCCCGCGGTCATTGCGGCGATCGTTCCCATGACGGTGCTTGTCGTTGTCACGCGCGTGGCCGCGATGATCGTGCCGCTCGACGCTGTGGCCGCGTCCATCGTGGCGCGAGGAACCGTGGTCGGACTTCGCCATGGCGCCGGGCGCGAACAGGAGGCCGAGACTGAGGGAAGAAGCGAGCAGCAGTTGCTTGTACATGGAAGAGACTCCGGTGGAGACGCGACGCCAAAGTAGCCTCGCGGCACTGAACGAACCGTGAGTCCCAAGCGGATTTACCTTTCTTTACCGGCTTCCTGGCCGTCGCCTGGCGGACCGCAGCGTGGTGCGCACCCGATTCGAAATGGGTCTTGCCGCGGCCTACACTCGCCGCTGGCGAATCCTTCAGGAGACCGCGATGGAAACCCGCACCCCGACGATCGAACCCATCCTGCTGCGACAGGATCGTGACGGCGTCGCCACGCTGTGCCTGAATCGTCCGCAGCAGTTCAACGCCCTTTCCGAGGAATTGCTCGATGCGCTCCAGCAGCAGTTCGACCGGATCGCGACCGAACCCCAGGTCCGCTGCGTGGTGCTGGCCGCGGCGGGAAAGGCGTTCTGCGCCGGCCATGACCTGCGCCAGATGCGCGCCACGCCGAAGCCCGAGTACTACCAGGCGCTGTTCGCGCGCTGCAGCCGCCTGATGCAATCCATCCAGTCGCTGCCGGTGCCGGTGATCGCGCGCGTGCACGGCATCGCCACCGCCGCCGGCTGCCAGCTGGTCGGCGCCTGCGACCTTGCGATCGCGGCCGAAAGCGCGCGCTTCGCCGTATCGGGCATCAATGTCGGGCTGTTCTGCTCGACACCGGCGGTGGCGCTGTCGCGCAACGTCTCGGCCAAGCGTTCCTTCGACATGCTGGTGACCGGCCGCTTCATCGACGCCGCGACGGCCGTCGACTGGGGCCTGGTGAACGAGGCGGTGCCCGAGGCCGACCTCGACGCGGCCGTGGCGCGCAAGTGCGAGGCGATCCTGGCCAAGAGTCCCACCGCCATCCGGTATGGCAAGACCATGTTCTACCGCCAGCGCCAGATGAACCTGGAAGAGGCCTACGCCTTCGCCGGCGACGTGATGGCGCGCAACATGATGGAGGACGATGCCGGCGAGGGAATCGATGCCTTCCTCGGCAAGCGTGCGCCGGTCTGGAAACCCGTCGCTCCCTGACCACAGCAGTGACGCGAAGTGGCAGGTTTGCGTCGCCGCTGTCGTGAGTCGGACCCGGCTTGGTGGAGCCTGCGCAGAAGCACGCCGCCGCCGGTCCTGTCGTACATCCGTGTGGCGCGACCGCCCGTCGCCCGCGACCCAACACTCGAGTCAGGGCGGCGGCACGAACGGTTGGCGCACGCCCATCAACGGTAGTAGCGGCGCCGAATGCTGAATCCGGAGTCGTAGTCCTCGAACAGGCCTTGCTTGCGTCCGTGCACATTCGCTGCCGGACAAGAGGTCATGTCGATTCCCCGTCGTTGCGCGCGCCGCCGGCTCCGCGTCGTCACCTGCCTGCTGGCCGCCGGCCTGCTCCTGCCGGTATCCGACGCCATCGCCCACGGGGACACGCTGCCGCGCCTGCCCGGCATTCAGGCCATGTCCCTGCACCCTGCGCCGGCGTCGGTATACACGGCGCCGCAGGATCGCCAGGGCATGCACCGCATCACCGCCGAATTCAAGGACCACGCCGGCGCGCCGCTGCGCATCCGTTTCGATCTGGAACGCGGCGCGAGCCTGGCCTCGATGAAGGCCTTCGGCTACTCCGACGCCGACATCCTCGAACTGCATCGGCAATGCACCCCGTCGCGCGGCTGCCCGCAGGCGGAACTCGAGCGTCGCCTCGCGCAGTACTACCGTGAGCATGCGCTGCAATCGCGCCAGATCCCCGGTCGCGGCACGCGGCTGTCGGTGGACATTCCCAGCGTGGTGCGCCGCAGCCGCCCGCACGTGCAGCCGCTCGCGGCGGCGCTGCGCCAGGTCGGCCGCGAGCGCGGCTACGACGCCGACGCGATGCTGGCGACCGCCGCCGCGCTGGTGCAGTCGGGCCTGGACTACCGCACACCGGCCGCCGTGGAGGATGGGCGACGCACGCTCGGCTTCTACACGCCGCCGCGCACGCTCGAAAAGGGGTACGGCGACTGCGACACCAAGTCCGCCCTGCTCGCGGCGGTCCTGGCCAACCTGGGCGAGTCGAGAATCATCGGCGTGCGCGTGCCCGACCACTACCTGCTCGGCGTCGCCCGCCAGCCACGCGAAGGCGATGTGCACCTGGAATTCCGCGGTCAGCCCTACGTGCTGATCGAGGCTGCGGGTCCGGCAGCCCGCCGGCCCGGCGACGTGGCGCGGCTGACGCGAACGGCGCTGTCGCGCGGCGCGCCGATACGCATCGATCCGATCCTCTGAGCAATGCCCCGCGATCGGTGCATGCTCAGTGCGCCGGATCCTCGCGCTGCTGCTCCACCCAGATGAAGGCGGAGGGATCCACGCCCAGGGCCTGCGCGCGGACCACCAGCGCATCACGCTGCGCCGGCGGCAGGTGCCGGTCACGCGCCAGGATCCAGCAGTAACCCGTATCCGCGCCCACCACCAGCGCCCAGCGGTAATCCGGATCCAGTGCGGCGACGTGATAGCCACCGTAGAACGGACCGAAGAAGGACACCTTCAGCGAGCCGATGTCGGGCTCGCCGATGAAGCGCGCCTTGCCGATCGCCTCGCGCCACTCGCCCTTGGCGGCATCGAAGCCCCGGTTGATCACGCGCACGCTGCCGTCCTCCTGCGACTCGTAGTGCGCCGAGACATCGCTGAGGCCGCGCTCGAAGGAATGATCCAGACGGGCTAGTTCATACCAGCGGCCCTGGTAGCGCTGGATATCGAAGGGCGTCACCGGCGCTACGCCGGCCGGCGCGCGCGTGGCACAGCCGCCCAGCATCAGCAGCGTGGCCAGCAAGGCCACGCCGAGGGTCAGGAAGGAAAGGAAGGGGCGGGTCATGCCAGCGTTTACGCAGGCTCTCCTGGGCCGGGCGGGCGGCGGTTTCGGCGCCACTGCGCCACGAGGTCCTTGAGCCCGGCCAGGGGCTGCATGGCGGTCACGCCCTCCAGCGGATGCTGGTACAGCGCCGCGCAGGAGCCACCCACCCACAGCGCGGTCGCCTGCGGCAGGCGCGCGCGCAACTCACGCAGGCTGGCCAGCACCAGCGCGCCGCCGTGCATGGCGGTGAAGCTCAGCGCCACGACGTCCGTGCGATGGGCACCGGCGGCCTGGACGATGTCGCCGATCGGGGTCTGCGTTCCGAGCGACACACAGCTGCAGCCCTCCAGCGACAGCACCGATTCGACCATCAGCAGACCCAGGCCATGCACCTCCTGCGGCAGCGTGGTCAACAACACGCGGGGGCCACCACGATCCGCCGGTGGCGGCAGCGAACCGATCGTCTGGCGCAGCAGGCCGGCGCAGACCTCGGTGTACAGGTGCTCATCGAACACTTTGAAGCGCCCCTGCGCCCAGGCTTCACCCACCGCCGTGGTCAGCGGCGCAAGCAGATCCACGACGAAGGACTCCAGCCCCATGCGTTGCTGCGCGTGTGCCAGCGCGTGGCGCAAGGCCTGCGGCGCACGGGCCGCGACGGCATCGAGCAGGGCGTCGACCGCCGGCGTCTCGACCACCGGCGCGCGCAGCGCAACGCGACCGCGTTTGGTCCTGCCCTGGGTTCCGGGCTGCCGGAGCAGCTCCTGTAGCGCCACGGCGTCCAGCCCGACGACCCGGCCCGGCCGGTGGCCGCTATCGAGCAGGCGGCGCAGCAGGTGCAATTGCTCGACCTGCTCTGCCGGATAGACCCGATCGCCGACTGCGTCGCGCTGCGGACGCGGAAAGCCGTAGCGCTTCTCCCAGACGCGCAAGGTGTCCTTGGCCAGGCCGGTCTCGCGCTCCACCGCGGCGATCGGCATCCCGGCCGGTCGGAGCCCGGTCTTCTCCTCGCCCCCCACCAGGGCAATCTCTGTTTTCATATTTGTCATAGACAACGTTGCATTTATTCCATTATGATCCTATAACTATCTATATTTGTCTAAGACATTAATCCTTGCTGTCCAGGCAAAGAGCCTCCACGACGCTCGATATGGGAACAGAAAAGTGGTCATGAAAATCGCGGTCATCGGCTCAGGAATCGCGGGCTTGGCGGCCGCCCATCGCCTGCGCAATCACGCGCTGGTCAGCGTATTCGAGGCGGCCTCCCGGCCGGGTGGCCATGCCCATACCGTCGACGTCCGCCTGCCCGACGCCCAGGGCCGCAGCGTAAGCCAGGGCGTAGACACCGGGTTCCTGGTGTTCAACGAACGTACCTACCCCGGCCTGATCTCGCTGTTCAGGGAGCTGGACGTTCCCACCGCGCCGTCGGATATGTCGTTCTCCGTCCAGGTCCTGCGGACGCAAGGCGCGATCTCCGCGGGCCTCGAATGGAGCGGCACGGACCTGTCGAGCGTCTTCGCCCAGCGCCGCAACCTGCTGCGCCCACGCTTCTGGGGGATGTTGCAGGACGTGCTGCGCTTCAATCGACTGTGCACGGCCCAGGCGCAGTCCGGCGACGCCGACGCGCTGCACCAGCCGCTCGGTGACTTCCTGGAGCAGCACCGCTTCGGCCACGCGTTCCGGGACTGGTACCTCCTGCCGATGCTGGGCTGCATCTGGAGTTGCCCCACCGACCAGATGCTGCGCTTTCCGCGCGGCGTGTACTTCTGCGCCTTGGCATAGGACTCGTGGTCGGGCAGCGAGGCCCAGACGACCTGCTCCACCTGCTCGTGTCCCTGGAGGAAGGCCGCCACCTTGTGGGTGTTCTCGAGGTGCCGCTCGAGGCGCA